>NZ_JAKJJW010000070.1:0-1991 GCF_025669985.1 Brachybacterium atlanticum
CGGGGATCGTTCTCGAGCAGCTCCTTGAGCGCGGACTTGTGGCCGTAGCCGGCGTTGTCGGAACCGGTGACGATGGTGAAACCCATGATGTCCTCCTGAGGTGGGTAGTACGAGTAGTGAAAGGCAGACAGGGCCGTCCGGGCCCGGGGATCAGGCCGAGAGCTTCTCGGCCAGCAGCGTGACGATCTTCGAGAACGAGATCGCGCCGGGGTCGGGGGTGCCCACGGACTTGTCGCCGTGGTTGCGGGCGCGGCCCAGGGTCGCGGAGATGTCCGCGGTGGCCTCGGCCGCCTCGACGGCGCGGGCCGCCGCGGTCTCGACCGTCCGGGAGGCGGAGGCGGCGGCGCCGTCGCCCTTCTCGGCGCCCGTGGCCCGGGCGAGGGCGATCGCCTCGCGGAAGGGCACGGCCGCATCGACCATGGTCTTGTCGCCGGGCTTCGCCCCGCCGAGCCGTTCGACGGCCTCGACCGCCTGGACCAGGCCGGTGAGCAGGTGCTCGCCGGAGACGGGCGCGTCGTCGGAGAAGGCGCTGCCGAGACTGGTCAGCGCCGCGCCCCACAGCGCGCCGGAGGTGCCGCCGGCCTCGGCGGACCAGGCCGCACCGGCCTGGACGAGGACGGTGCGGGCGCCGCAGCCGCCGGCGATCACCCGGTCGGCGGCCCTGCGGGCGGCCTTCGCGCCGAGCACCATGCCCTGGCCGTGGTCGCCGTCGCCGGCGATCGCGTCCATCCGGCCGAGCTCCGGCTCGAGCTCGACCAGCAGCGCCTCGACGTCGGCGAGGATCCCGGCGATCCGCTGCGCCGACTCCTTCGACTCGTCGGACGCGTCCGGGATCGGGTCCTCGCCGGGGGTGTAGATCTCGGTGCGCTCGGTGCCGAGATCGCCCTCGACGGTGCCGCCGCGGCGGAAGGCGGGGGCGTCGGCGGCGGCGAGCCAGTGCTGCTCGAGCTCCTCGTCCAGGCGCATCACGGTCAGGGACAGGCCCGCCATGTCGAGGCTGGTGACGTGCTCGCCCACCTCGGGGCGCACGATGGTCAGCCCCGCCTCCTGCAGGAGCTGCGAGGCGTGCTTCCACACCACGAACATCTCCTCGTACTTCACGGTTCCCAGGCCGTTCAGCACCACGGCGACGCGGTCCGAGGCGAGCTCGGGGGTCTCGCCGAGCACGCCGTCGACCAGGACCTTCGCGAGCTCCTTCGCGCTCGGCATGGGCTGCTCGTCGATGCCGGGCTCGCCGTGGATGCCCAGGCCGATCGCCATCCGTCCCTCGGGGACGTGGAAGAGCGCGTCCTCCGCGCCGGGCAGGGTGCAGCCGTCGAAGGCGACGCCGAGGGAGCGGGTGGCGTCGTTCGCCTTCCAGGCGAGGCGCTCGGCGTCGTCGAGGTCGGCGCCGGCCTGGATCGCGGCCCCGGCGACCTTGAAGACGGGCAGGTCGCCGGCGATGCCGCGGCGGTCACGGTGCTCGCCCTCGCGGCCGGAGGCGATGTCGTCGCTGACGGCGACGATGCGCACGTCGATGCCCTCGGCGCGCAGCTTCTCGGCGGCGACGCCGAAGTGGAGCACGTCCCCGGCGTAGTGGCCGAAGCCGAGGATCACGCCGCCGCCGTTCTCGGCGTTCTTCGCGACCGAGTACACCTGGTCGGAGGACGGCGAGGAGAAGATGTTCCCGCAGGGCGCGCCGTGGGCGAAGCCGGGGCCGACCCAGCCGGCGAAGGCCGGGTAGTGGCCGGACCCGCCGCCGACGACGAGCGCGGGCTGCCCGGCGGGGGTCCGCTTCGCGCGCACCACGCCGCCGTGGACGCGCAGCAGCTCCTCGGGGTGCGCGGCGACCAGGCCCTCGACGGCGTCGGAGGGGAAGGTCTGGGGGTCATCGAACAGGTAGGTCATCGGGTCTCTCCGGATCGGCGGGGTCGGTGCGGATGGGGGCATGTGCGGCGGCCGTCGGGCCGGCGCCGGGCGGACACGGCGGCCGCGGGGCCGGCGGCGGGCCG
>NZ_JAKJJW010000071.1:0-2000 GCF_025669985.1 Brachybacterium atlanticum
ATTGATGGCAGGGCAACAAAGCCATACCCGGCCGAGCGACCAGACCCCGTCCATCGGGGTGCTCACAAGGTAACGGGCATCACGCCGGGCCCGCGCGCTCAGTACGTGATGGTGATCAAGCCGGCGTTGCGCTGGCCCTCGACAGCAGAGCCGTTCCCGGCGAGCGCGGTCGTGCTCCCTGCGACCGCGGTGCCGATGTAGCTGCTCCCGCCTCCGCCGCCCCAGCCTCTGATGCCACCGCCGACGCCGGCCCCGGAGATGTAGGCGTTGGACTCCGCCGCGGTCACCCTCCCGTCGCCGCCGCCGGTTCCCGTGCCGACGCCGGTGCCCGCAGCTCCGTCCAGTCCCCGCCTGATCTGCGTCGTCTCGGAATCCGTGCCGACCGCGAGGGCGACGCTGCCTTGCGCCCCGCCGAGACCCGGGCCGCTGTTCGAACCGGGCTGTCCGACGCGTGCCGGAACCTTCGTACCGGTCTAGGTGTAGTTGGCCATGACGTTGTCGACGTTGGCGTGGAGGCGTGAGGCCGGGGGCTGATCGCCGCAGGCGGTGTGGGGCCGATGGACTCTTCTATGTCTGTCAAGCCGTGGTCGGCGCCGCGTGGAGCGCCTCGAGAGTTCGATAGATCCGCCGGGCGAGGTAGCGCTTGAGGCAGCGTCGGATCTCTTTTGTCGTGCGCCCCTCAGCTCGCCGTCTGTCGACGTAAGCGCGTGTCTCGGGGTCGTGAGCCATTCGGGTGACCGTGGCCATGTGGAGCGCGCGATTGAGCCTTCGATCGCCTCCGCGATTCAGCCTGTGGCGAGTCGTGTTTCCCGACGATGCAGGGATGGGACTCACGCCGGCCAACGCCGCGAAGGCAGCTTCGTCACGCAAGCGCCCACGGTGTGACCATGCTGAATAGGCGACTGCGGCGGTCACGGGCCCGACGCCGATCACGTCCAGCAATGGGGCAGCTTTGCTCTGACGCAGAAGCTCCTCGAGCTGCGAGCGGTTGTCGGCGAGCTCAATGTCGAGAGCACGAACTCGCTTGGCCAGCCGGTGAGCCTCGGCTCGTGCAGCCGCGAGCTCGAGGTCTTCAACTCGAGTGCGCCAAGACGCCACCTCGGTGATCTGCCCGTTTGTCAGCGGCTTCCGCGCATCAAGGCCGAGATCTGCGGTGCGCAACAGGGCGGTGAGAGCGTTGACGCTGGCCGTGCGCTCCGAGCTCATGTTCTCCCGCGCGCTCGTCAGGACGCGTAACGCGGGACGCAAGCCGGCGTCGGAGCGGGGATGGCGTAGCCGGTCGTCTTCCAGCGGCAGTACCGAGGCGCCGATGCGGTGCGCATCGAGGAGATCCGACTTACCAACGCGATGATGTGTCCGAGCATCCATCCTGGCTGCCTCGGCGACTTCGTAGCCAGCGTCGGTCACGACTCGTGCGAGCCGTGCGCCATAGGTAGCGGCGCCTTCGATCACCCATAGAGCGGTCAGGTCCCCGCCAATGAGACGAGAGACCCAGGCCACGGCGCGATTCAGGCCCGCGGACGTCGTCGGGAACTGCTTGGCAGCGATTTGCTCGCCGGTGGCTGCAGTCAGGACCGCGAAACTGTGGTTGCGGGCATGGGTATCCACTCCGATGACGAACGGGCGAGTATGCGCGACGATGGCCATGGCGGTTCGTATTTCCTTCCAAGTCAGGACTGATGACGCGGCCGCTACGGGCCGGCGCGAGCCTGGATGGAAGTCACTTCGGGGCAATACTGTGATGAGTCACGACCTCGCCGAGAGGACGAGGACGGACAGTCTTCTGATCAAGCCATCGGAGTGGGCCGGGCGAGCGCCGGCCACCCCACGCCGGAGCCGGACATGTCCATCGAAACGCACCCGATGGGGGCGAATAGTTGTAAGAGCCACGGCCTCGGCGCGGAAGCAGCACGACGCTCACCCAGTTGAGTCCCGCATAGTGGTGTAGCGCGGTGGCCCCGTGATCGTCTCTGACGAGGACGCGGCCACCGTGTGATCCT
>NZ_JAKJJW010000072.1:0-1596 GCF_025669985.1 Brachybacterium atlanticum
CAGGTGAGCGTGCGTCTGCGGCGGTTGTTCCCGGACGATGAGGACATGCAGATCAGCCACGAGACCCTCTACCAGGCTCTTTACGGGCCCTTCGCAGATGAGGGGGTAGCTGCGGAGTGTGGGGTGGGCGCGTCGGTGCCGGGATAGACGTCGAGGTCTCCCGATGATGGAAGTTCTGACGCTCGCCATCTGGAAGACCTCGACGTGCCTAACGCTACCTTCGCCGACCCCGATCTGACGACCTTCACGCGCTTGGAGGAGCTCGACCTCGTCGCTGTCGGTCAGTGGCTCACGACCGAGCGGGCGGTGCTCGAGTGTCGGCTCGCTGAGGAGGATCCGTGGTGCCGCGCCTGCGGAGCACGGGCGACCTCGCGCGGCACGATCACTCGTCGCCTTGCCCATGAACCTTTCGGCCACCGCCCCACGACGCTGCTGGTGCGGATCCGGCGTTACCGGTGTGATCACTGCGGGAACCGGTGGCGCGAGGACACCACTCGCGCAGCACCCGAGCGGGCGAAGCTCTCTCGCGGCGGGATGCGGTGGGCACTGGAAGCCCTGGTCATCGATCACCTCACGATCGCAAGGATCGCCGCCGGGCTCGGGGTTGCCTGGCACACCGCCAACGACGCCGTCCTGGCTGAGGGCCAGCGGCTGCTGATCGATGACCCAGCCCGCTTCGACGCCGTCCGCGTGATCGGTGTTGACGAGCACGTCTGGCGCCACACCCGGCGCGGCGACAAGTACGTCACCGTGATCATCGACCTCACCCCAGCCAGGGACAAGACCGGCCCGGCGAGGCTGCTGGACATGATCCCCGGCCGCTCCAAAGCAGCGTTCAAGGCCTGGCTCGAGGCCCGCCCCAAGGCATGGAAGGACCGCATCGAGGTAGTGGCGATGGACGGGTTCACCGGATACAAGACCGCCACCGGCGAGGCCCTCCCAGGCGCGGTCGCGGTCATGGATCCCTTCCACGTCGTCCGCCTCGCCGGAGACGCACTGGACGACTGCCGACGACGCGTCCAGCAGCAGCTCCACAAGCGCAGGGGCCGCAAGGACGACCCCCTCTACAAGACTCGCCGCACCCTCCACACCGGCACCAAGCTGCTGACCGACCGCCAATGCCAGCGTCTCAGCAGCCTGTTCGAGCGAGAGAAGCACGTTGCGGTCGAGGTGACCTGGGAGATCTACCAGGCGATGGTCGCCGCCTACCGAGAACCCGACCGGGCGAAAGCCAAAGCGAAGATGGGTAAGCTCATCACCGCGCTGAGCAAGCGCGTCCCGGACGCCTTGCCCGAGCTGGCCAAGCTCGGCCGAACACTGACGAAACGCGCAACCGACGTGCTGGCCTTCTTCGACCGACCGGGCACCAGCAACGGTCCGACAGAGGCGATCAACGGCCGGCTCGAACACCTCCGCGGCTCCGCCCTCGGGTTCCGCAACCTCACCCACTACATCGCCCGCAGCCTCCTCGAAGCAGGAGGCTTCAGACCCCACCTACACCCTCAAATGCGATGAGCCTCTTTACGTCCAGGGCGCGGGCGCGCTGCGTCACGAGCTGACGGTCGAGGGCGCGATCCGTTCCGGTCGCAAGGGTCG
>NZ_JAKJJW010000073.1:0-1537 GCF_025669985.1 Brachybacterium atlanticum
CACAAAGAATGTTGTTGTAAGTCATCGGCCATTAGTACCAGTCAGCTCCACACATTGCTGTGCTTCCACATCTGGCCTATCAACCCAGTCATCTACTGGGGGCCTCACACACCTCAAGGGTGCAAGGATATCTCATCTCGAAGCAGGCTTCCCGCTTAGATGCTTTCAGCGGTTATCCCTTCCCGACGTAGCCAACCAGCCATGCCCTTGGCAGAACAACTGGCACACCAGAGGTCAGTCCATCCCGGTCCTCTCGTACTAGGGACAGGACTTCTCAAATATCCAACGCGCGCAGCGGATAGGGACCGAACTGTCTCACGACGTTCTAAACCCAGCTCGCGTACCGCTTTAATAGGCGAACAGCCTAACCCTTGGGACCAACTCCAGCCCCAGGATGCGACGAGCCGACATCGAGGTGCCAAACCATGCCGTCGATATGAGCTCTTGGGCAAGATCAGCCTGTTATCCCCGGGGTACCTTTTATCCGTTGAGCGACACCCATTCCACAATGAGGTGCCGGATCACTAGTTCCTGCTTTCGCACCTGCCCGACATGTCTGTCTCGCAGTCAAGCTCCCTTGTGCACTTACACTCAACACCTGATTGCCAACCAGGCTGAGGGAACCTTTGAGCGCCTCCGTTACTCTTTAGGAGGCAACCGCCCCAGTTAAACTACCCATCAGACACTGTCCCTGATCCGGATCACGGACCGAGGTTAGGAATCCAGAACGACCAGAGTGGTATTTCAACGACGACTCCACACTCACTGGCGTGAATGCTTCCCAGTCTCCCACCTATCCTACACAAGCCGTCCCGAACACCAATATCAAACTATAGTAAAGGTCCCGGGGTCTTTCCGTCCTGCTGCGCGTAACGAGCATCTTTACTCGTAATGCAATTTCGCCGAGTTCGCGGTTGAGACAGTGGAGAAGTCGTTACGCCATTCGTGCAGGTCGGAACTTACCCGACAAGGAATTTCGCTACCTTAGGATGGTTATAGTTACCACCGCCGTTTACTGGGGCTTAAATTCTCAGCTTCGAACTCCGAAGAGCTCTAACCGGTCCTCTTAACCTTCCAGCACCGGGCAGGCGTCAGTCCGTATACAGCGTCTTACGACTTCGCACGGACCTGTGTTTTTAGTAAACAGTCGCTTCTCCCTGGTCTCTGCGGCCCTCTCCGCTCTCACGGATCGGGCCCCCCTTCTCCCGAAGTTACGGGGGCATTTTGCCGAGTTCCTTAACCACGATTCTCTCGAACGCCTCGGTATTCTCTACCTGATCACCTGAGTCGGTTTAGGGTACGGGCGACCGTATTCGTCACGCCGGAACTTTTCTAGGCAGTACAGGATCACTCACCTACGCCCATACGGGATCCCCATCACGTCTCACCCTCATGGCCCCAGCATTACCCGGGGCCGGGCTGCACGCTTAGACGGACTATTCCATTAAGTCCGCGGAAGCTACCTCTCTGCGTCATCCCACGCGCTGACCTACTACGACCTTGGTTCCCAGCCTCACCACCATCCACACCCCGAAGG
>NZ_JAKJJW010000074.1:0-1455 GCF_025669985.1 Brachybacterium atlanticum
GGGTGGATTCAACTGGTGGACGCAACACCTCAGGTCGAGGAGGGTGTTGATGGGACGACCAGCTGGATGGCTGAAGGAACTCACGGGCCGGTCGGCGATGATCTCGCCAGGCGCCCCGAAGACGCGCCGCAGCATCGAACGCAGGTTCTGGAAAGAGATAGCGACGGGACGCTCCTCGGAGGACGCAGCCGGGAAGGTGGGCGTGTCTGCAGCCGTCGGGGCACGCTGGTTCCGACAAGGTGGCGGCATGAGGACGATCGAACTCACCGAGCCTGGCGGACGTTATCTGTCGTTTCCTGAGCGGGAGGAGATCGCTGTCCTGCACGCTCAGCAGGTGGGCGTGCGCGAGATCGCGCGCAGGATCAACCGCGACCCGGCCACGATCTCGCGCGAGCTGCGTCGAAACGCCGCTACCCGCGGCGGGAAGCTGGAGTACCGGGCCTCGGTCGCGCAGTGGAAGGCGGAGCTGATGGCGCGGAGGCCGAAGACCGCGAAGCTGGTCGCGAACCCGAAACTACGGAACTACGTCCAGGACCGGCTCAGCGGCGATGTGTGCCATCCAGATGGGTCGATCGTGGCCGGGCCGGACGTACCGGCGTGGAAGGGCAGGTCGAAGCCACGCCGGGCCGACCGGCGGTGGGTCACGGCGTGGAGTCCGGAGCAGATCTCACACCGGCTTGAGATCGACTACCCCGAGGATGAGTCCATGCGTATCAGTCACGAGGCGATCTACCAGTCCCTGTTCATCGAGGGCCGGGGCGCGCTCAAGCGAGAACTGGTCGCCTGCCTGCGCACCGGCCGATCTCTGCGGGCGCCCCGAGCCCGGTCGAAGAACAAGCCTCAAGGGCACGTGACCGAGGATGTGGTCCTCAGTGAACGCCCCGCCGAAGCCGCTGACCGCGCCGTGCCAGGACACTGGGAAGGTGACCTGATCATCGGCACGAACCGGTCCGCGATCGGTACCGTCATTGAGCGCAAGAGCCGAGCCACGTTGCTGGTGCACCTGCCTCGGCTGGACGGCTACGGGCAGACACCGCGGGTCAAGAACGGTCCCGCCCTGGCCGGCTACGGCGCTGTGGCGATGAACGCTGCTTTGACTGCCTCGATGACGACCCTGCCGCAGCAGTTGCGCAAGACGCTGACTTGGGACCGCGGCAAGGAGCTGTCTGGGCATGCGCAGTTCACTGTGGAGACGGGCACGAAGGTGTTCTTCGCCGATCCCCACTCGCCGTGGCAGAGGCCCACGAACGAGAACACGAACGGGCTGCTACGTCAGTACTTCCCGAAGGGTACCGATCTCTCACGCTGGACTGTGCAGGACCTCGAAGCGGTCGCGCTGGCAGTCAACAATCGTCCCCGGAAGGTCCTCGGCTGGAAGTCTCCAGCTGAGGTGTTCGCCGAGCAGCTACAGTCACTCGAGCAAGAGGGTGTTGCATCCACCGATTGAATCCACCC
>NZ_JAKJJW010000075.1:0-1447 GCF_025669985.1 Brachybacterium atlanticum
GGGCTCTTCAGAGTTGAGTGTGGGCGCGCCGGTGATACGGGGTAGCTGAGGATAGACGTCGAGGTCCCCGAAGATGAGCGGACTCTTACCTCTGCT
Organism: Brachybacterium atlanticum; assembly: GCF_025669985.1. Classification (NCBI taxonomy): domain Bacteria; kingdom Bacillati; phylum Actinomycetota; class Actinomycetes; order Micrococcales; family Dermabacteraceae; genus Brachybacterium; species Brachybacterium atlanticum. The sequence goes on from NZ_JAKJJW010000075.1 coordinate 97, forward strand.
CGCACCAAGGACCTCGACGATGCCCAACCATAGTTGCGTATGCCCTGACGCGCTTGATCGCTGCGACCGATGCGACGTTCTCCTGGACTTCCCTGGCCTTCATCTGGTGGCCGTCTCGAAGGCCCGGGCCGGACTGTTGCTTGAGGTTGAGTCCTGCGATCCAGTGGCCGGATGCCCTGGCTGCGGTGTCATCGCCACTGGTCACGGCCGAGTGGTGGTCGAGATGATCGACGCGCCATGGGCTGGCCGACCGGTGCGGATTCGGTGGCGCAAGCGCCGCTGGATCTGCCTCGAGCGCGTTTGCGCGGTGACGACCTTCGCCGAGCAGAACCCGGAGGTCTGTGCACCGCGGGGCCTGCTGAGCACGCGCGCGATCCGCTGGGCGATCGGACAACTCCGGCGCGAGGGAGCGACGATCCAGGGCCTGGCCCGCCAGCTCGGCACGACCTGGAACACGCTCTGGTCCCAGGTCCGACCAGTCCTGATCAAGGCCGCGAACGACCCGTCCCGGTTCGAGGGCGTGCAGGTCCTGGGCGTGGACGAACACATCTGGCACCACCGGGACCCGCGCCGGCGCGGACCGAAGGAGCTCACCGGGATGGTCGATCTGACTCGCGGCACCCACCCCACCGCCAGACTTCTCGACCTCGTCCCAGGCCGATCCGGCAAGGCCTACCGAGACTGGCTCGACGAGCGCGGCGACGAGTTCCGCAAGCGGGTCGAGATCGCCACGCTGGACCCGTTCCAGGGCTACAAGAACGCGATCGATGACCAACTCGAGGACGCCACCTGCGTGCTGGATGCGTTCCACATCGTGAAGCTCGCCGGGGCTGCAGTCGATGACGTCCGCCGCCGGATCCAGCAGGAGACCCTCGGCCACCGAGGCCGCAAGGGCGACCCCCTCTACGGGATCCGCCATGTTCTCCGCGCCGGACGGGAACGCCTCACGCCGCGCCAGCAGACCCGCCTGGCCAGCGCATTCGCGGCCCATCCCGATCACGTCGCGGTCGAGGTCGCCTACCAGTGCGCCCAGGACCTCCGAGACGTGTTCCACCAGCCCACGCCCGCGCAGGGACGTCGACTCGCCCAGCGGCTCATCGACACGCTGCCCAGCTGTCCGATCCCCGAGATCGCGAGGCTGGGCAAGACCCTACGCCGCTGGCGGACAGCGTTCCTGGCCTACTTCGACACCGATGGCGCGAGCAACGGCGGCACAGAGGCCATCAACGGGATCATCGAACTCGGCCGCCGCATCGCCCGCGGCTTCCGGAACTTCGAGCACTATCGCCTCCGAATGCTCCTCATCACCGGCGGACTCGACGCCTCACCCCACACTCAACTCTGAAGAGCC
>NZ_JAKJJW010000076.1:0-1413 GCF_025669985.1 Brachybacterium atlanticum
AGTTGAGTCCCGCATAGTGGTGTAGCGCGGTGGCCCCGTGATCGTCTCTGACGAGGACGCGGCCACCGTGTGATCCTTCGAGTCAACCTTCCACAGAATCCTCGAACGGAGTCATCACGATGACCGCTCCTCATATTGTCGACCCTCACGGCCTGCTCGGTGAAGCCCTGGCCGAAGCCTCCCCGGATCTGATGCGCACGATGCTGCAAAGGATCATCAACGAGCTGCTGTCCGCGGACGCTGACGCGGTCGCCGGCGCGGAATACGGTCGACCCAGCCCCGAGCGGGTCGCTCAGCGCAACGGCTACCGCCACCGCGACCTTGACACCCGCGTCGGCACGATCGACGTCGCCGTCCCCAAGCTCCGCACCGGCACCTACTTCCCCGAGTGGCTGCTCGAGCGCCGCAAACGCGCCGAATCCGCCCTGATCACCGTGGTCGCGGACTGCTACCTCGCCGGCGTCTCCACCCGTCGAATGGACAAACTCGTCAAGACCCTCGGCATCAACAGCCTCTCGAAGTCCCAGGTCAGCCGCATGGCGGCCGATCTGGACGAGCACGTCGAGCAGTTCCGCCACCGCCCCCTGGACGAGGCCGGGCCGTTCACGTTCGTCTCCGCCGACGCACTGACGATGAAGGTCCGCGAGGGCGGACGAGTCATCAATGCCGTCGTCCTGCTCGCCACCGGCGTCAACGGCGACGGCCACCGCGAAGTCCTCGGCATCCGGGTCGCGACCAGCGAGACCGGCGCGGCCTGGAACAGCTTCTTCGCCGACCTGGTCGCCCGCGGCCTGGGCGGAGTCCGCCTGGTCACCTCCGACGCGCATGCGGGGCTGGTCGAGGCGATCGCCGCTCACCTGCCCGGAGCGTCCTGGCAGCGCTGCCGCACCCACTACGCCGCGAATCTGATGAGCATCTGCCCCAAGGGCATGTGGCCAGCCGTGAAAGCGATGCTGCACAGCGTCTATGACCAGCCCGACGCCGCGGCCGTGAATGCGCAGTTCGAGCGTCTGCTGGACTACGTCGGTGAGAAGCTCCCGGCCGTGGCCGAGCACCTCGATGCCGCCCGCGCAGACGTCCTCGCGTTCACCGCGTTTCCGAAGGATGTGTGGGTCCAGATCTGGTCGAACAACCCCACCGAGCGTCTGAACCGCGAGATCCGCCGCCGTACCGACTCGGTGGGCATCTTCCCCTCCCGCGAGGCGATCGTCCGCCTCGTCGGCGCGGTCCTGGCCGAGCAGACCGATGAATGGGCCGAAGGACGCCGCTACCTCGGCCTCGACGTCCTGGCCCGTTGCCGCCTCACCCTCACCACCAATCCCGTGAACGAGGTGAGCACCGATGCACTTCCCGCGCTGACAGCCTGATCCCTATCGCCGAAGGATCGCTACACCACTTCCGGGGACTTGACCG
>NZ_JAKJJW010000077.1:0-1410 GCF_025669985.1 Brachybacterium atlanticum
GAAGTGCCCATCCATCGATGTTCCACCCTTGAGCAACCATCCGCCTGACACTCGCAGACGACGATGGCCACCAATATTGGTGATGCTCCTTAGAAAGGAGGTGATCCAGCCGCACCTTCCGGTACGGCTACCTTGTTACGACTTAGTCCCAATCACCGATCCCACCTTCGACAGCTCCCTCACGAGGATGGGCCACTGGCTTCGGGTGTTACCGACTTTCGTGACTTGACGGGCGGTGTGTACAAGGCCCGGGAACGTATTCACCGCAGCGTTGCTGATCTGCGATTACTAGCGACTCCGACTTCATGGGGTCGAGTTGCAGACCCCAATCCGAACTGAGGCCGGCTTTTTGGGATTCGCTCCACCTCACAGTTTCGCAACCCATTGTACCGACCATTGTAGCATGCTTGAAGCCCAAGACATAAGGGGCATGATGATTTGACGTCGTCCCCACCTTCCTCCGAGTTGACCCCGGCAGTCTCCTATGAGTCCCCACCATCACGTGCTGGCAACATAGAACAAGGGTTGCGCTCGTTGCGGGACTTAACCCAACATCTCACGACACGAGCTGACGACAACCATGCACCACCTGTGCACCAGTCCAAAGAAAGCCACATCTCTGCAGCCGTCCAGTGCATGTCAAGCCTTGGTAAGGTTCTTCGCGTTGCATCGAATTAATCAGCATGCTCCGCCGCTTGTGCGGGCCCCCGTCAATTCCTTTGAGTTTTAGCCTTGCGGCCGTACTCCCCAGGCGGGGCACTTAATGCGTTAGCTACGGCGCGGAAAACGTGGAATGTCCCCCACACCTAGTGCCCAACGTTTACGGCATGGACTACCAGGGTATCTAATCCTGTTCGCTACCCATGCTTTCGCTTCTCAGTGTCAGTAATGGCCCAGAGACCTGCCTTCGCCATCGGTGTTCTTCCTGATATCTGCGCATTTCACCGCTACACCAGGAGTTCCAGTCTCCCCTACCACACTCTAGCCTGCCCGTACCCACCGCACGCCCGAGGTTGAGCCTCGGGTTTTCACGGCAGACGCGACAAGCCACCTACAAGCTCTTTACGCCCAATAATTCCGGACAACGCTTGCGCCCTACGTATTACCGCGGCTGCTGGCACGTAGTTAGCCGGCGCTTCTTCTGCAGGTACCGTCACTCTCGCTTCTTCCCTACTGAAAGGGGTTTACAACCCGAAGGCCGTCATCCCCCACGCGGCGTCGCTGCATCAGGCTTTCGCCCATTGTGCAATATTCCCCACTGCTGCCTCCCGTAGGAGTCTGGGCCGTGTCTCAGTCCCAGTGTGGCCGGTCGCCCTCTCAGGCCGGCTACCCGTCATCGTCTTGGTGAGCCATCACCTCACCAACAAACTGATAGGCCGCGAGTCCATCCCCCACCGATAAATCTTTCCA
>NZ_JAKJJW010000078.1:0-1367 GCF_025669985.1 Brachybacterium atlanticum
TGAATCGGCCCAGGTTCTCTGCCGCTACTTTGTGGGTGCGGGCTCTCGGGTGAGGGCCTCTTTGTGCAGCGTCTCGAACTCTATAGGGGTGAGCATCCCGAGGGAGCCGTGGAGGCGGCGGTTGTTGTACCAGTCGACCCAGCCGGCGGTCGCGAACTCGACGTCCGCGAGGGTGCGGTAAGGGCCGGCGTGAAAGACGGTGGTGCGGATGCACTCGGTCTTGAACAGGCCATTCACCGTCTCCATCAGCGCGTTGTCCAAGGCATCGCCGACGGTCCCGATCGACGGGGCGATGCCCTCGAGGGCGAGGTGCTCGGTCAGTCGAATGGCGGTGTACTGAGACCCAGCGTCGCTGTGATGGATCAAGTTCCCTGGTGAGACTGGGTTTCCTTCCCTCTCGCGTTGCCACAGCGCAATGCGCAGCGGGGTCATGACCAGGTCGACCTGCTTCGAGGTGGAGGCGTGCCAGCCCACGATTCGCTGGGCGAAGACGTCCACGACGAACGCGACGTAGACGAACCCCGCCCAGGTGCGGACGTAGGTGAAGTCGGTGACCCAGACCCGGTTCGGAGCAGGGGCGGTGAAATCGCGATTCAGCAGGTCACCGGCCCGCTTCCCGTCCGGGCCGGGGATCGTGGTGCGGACCTTCTTCACCCGCCGGATGCCCTCAAGACCGAGGGTCCGCATCGCCCGGTCCACCGCCCCGCGGGAGGTGCCGGCCAGGCCTTCCTGTCGGCGGAGCAGCGCGACCCACTTCCTACGTCCGTAGAGTCCCTCGGGCGTCATCTGGACCTGCCCGGTGGCGGGGTTGATGGTCCAGGCGAGGTCGCGGATCTTGTCCTCGACCAGGGCGTCTGTGACGGTGCGGGCCGCGATACGGACCGGGCTCTTCCAGGCCCGGTAGGTGCGTGCAGCGATCTTCAGGCCCTGCTGGCGCAGGACGCGGAGGATCGGCTCGACTGCATAGCCCTCGGTGCGCATCTCGTCGATGAACGCGCAGATCAGCGGTTTCGGGGGTCGAGCTCCCCCGCAAAGAAAATCGAGGCGCGGCGCAGGATCTCATTGTCCTCGCGAAGCCGCTTGTTCTCTGCTTTCAGGCGCTTGACCTCGGCAGACTCCTCGGTCGTGATGCCGGGGCGGGTCCCGTCGTCGACCTCGGCCTGCGCGAGCCAGCGCCGCACGGACTCGCGCGAGACGCCTTCCTGGCGAGCCACTGCGGTGACGGCGGCGGTCAAGGTGGGGTACTCCTGGAGGTGCTCCCTGACGAGCCGCACGCACCTCGCGCGCAGCTGGGGATCGATCTTCTTCGGCATGCTGTCCATCCTCTCGGACTCAAACAGCAGCGGCATCAAACCTGGGCCGATTCA
>NZ_JAKJJW010000079.1:0-1297 GCF_025669985.1 Brachybacterium atlanticum
GGCGGTGTCAAGCGGTCAGTGCACTGTCAGCCAGGACCTGCTGAAACACTTCAGCCGGAGTCCTCCAGCCGAGGGTTTGACGTGGCCTCTTGTTGAGCAGCCTCTCGGCTTCCGCGACCTGCTCGTCAGTGACCTTCCGGAAGTCCGTGCCCTTTGGGAAGAAGTCACGTAGTAGTCCGTTGGTATTCTCATTCGACCCTCGCTGCCACGGCGAATGAGGATCACAGAAGAACACTTGGATATTCGTCGCGAGGGTGAGCTCCGGATGCGATGCCATTTCTGGCCCCTGATCCCACGTAAGAGTCTTCCGTATTACCTCAGGCAGGCTCCCGATCATCTCTGCCAGCAGCGGCATGACTGATGTGGTGTCATGCTTGCCTGGAAGCCTTCGGAGAATGACCAGGCGCGAAGTCCTTTCCACGAGCGTTATTATCGCGGACTGGTTCTTCGTTCCCACCACCAGGTCCCCCTCCCAGTGCCCGGGAACTGCTCGATCCGCAACCTCCGGCGGACGCGTCGAGATGTGGCACCCCTGCACCCAGGTCTGCCCCCGAGCTTTCGGAAGTCGCGATTGGGGCACTCGTGACGTGCGGCCGGATCGCAACGCCTTCTCCTTGGCCAGCTCCTGGCGAAGCGTCCCTCGACCCTGCATGTAGAGCGCCTGGTAGATGGTCTCGTGCGACACCCACATCTCCTCGCGATCCGGGAAGTCCTTACGCAACTGCGCGGCAACCTGCTGCGGGGAAAACCAATCGCGCAAGTAACCGATCACAGCCTGACGCAACTCGGGACGAGAGTCCAGAAAGCACTGCCGGCCCCTGCGCCGACGGCGATCTGTATCCCTCTGTGCGGCACGAGCGTGATAATGGCCGTTCGTGCCAGTGTTCCGCTTCAGCTCCCGCGTTACGGTCGACGCAGAACAGCCTATATAGCGAGCGATTGCAGCCCCTGACATGCCTTCCTCGTGCCTTGATTGGATATGCGCTCTATCGAAAGCGTCGAGACGTCGACCATGACCGGGAGTGTGCACGTCTGAGACTACCTCGGCAGGGCGATCCTGCACGACAAGACGAACCCCTCCCTTGTTGCCAAAACTCGGGGTGTAGCCCGCCTCGCGAGACCACCGTGAAATCGTGTGGCGATCCCATCCCAGTTCGCGCGCCACCGCGCTCATAGACAAGCCATCCTCGAGCAACCCGAGGACCTCATCCATGTCGTCCTGCGTCGCAATCCTGCGCCTACCGCTCATCGCTCCTCCAGATCATCACCACCGATGCAGTGATCATCTGAAACCGCC
>NZ_JAKJJW010000007.1:0-124972 GCF_025669985.1 Brachybacterium atlanticum
CCTCCGGCGCCGCGGCGGGCTCCGGGGTCACGGCGGGGGCGCCGGCCGGGGCTCCCGCGCGGCGGCGTCGCCGCGCCGGGGGTGCTCCGTCGTTCGACGCGTCGTTCTCGGGTTTCTGGGTGCTGTCAGCCATGCGGCCGTCTCCTTCTGGAGGGCCAGCGCACCCTGGCCCCGTCTGGTCATCGTCCCTGGGGACGGAAGTCTCTGGCCCTCGCCGTCGCGCAGCTCCACGCGGGAGCGCTGCGATGCCGATCGCGGGGAGCACTGCGGTCGCGGTGAGTCCGCGTGGCCGGTGCTCGACGTCACGACGCCGGGAGGTTCCCCCGCCCGGTACGGAGCAGGAGAGTGCCTCAGCCAGTATGGCACAGCGTGCATCTGCCGCCGCGGAAGGGGGACCATGGTCCCCGGGGCGGTATGCGCGGCCGCTCTAGTTTTCATGCCAGCGTGTCGTCCACTCGGGAGGATCCATGGAAGCCCTCGACCTGGCACGGTGGCAGTTCGGCATCACCACCGTGTACCACTTCATCTTCGTGCCGCTGACGATCGGGCTGTCCCTGCTCGTCGCGATCATGAACACCCGTGCCGTGTTCGCGAAGGATCCCGTGCGCAAGGACGCCTGGACCCGGATGACGAAGTTCTTCGGCTCGATGCTGATCGTGAACTTCGGCATCGGCATCGCCACCGGCATCGTGCAGGAGTTCCAGTTCGGGATGAACTGGTCCGAGTACGCGCGCTTCGTCGGCGACGTCTTCGGGGCGCCGCTGGCGCTGGAGGGCCTCGCCGCCTTCTTCCTCGAGTCCGTCTTCCTGGGGCTGTGGATCTTCGGCTGGGGCAAGATGCCCGAGAAGATCCACCTGCTGACGATCTGGGCGGTGGCGCTGGGCACCACGCTCTCGGCCTACTTCATCATCGCCGCGAACTCGTTCATGCAGCATCCCGTCGGCGCGCTGCTGAATCCCGAGACGGGGCGGGCCGAGCTCGATCCCTCGCAGGGCTCGATCCTCGCCGTGCTCACGAACGTCACGGCGATGGCGGCCTTCCCCCACGTCGTCTCCGGCGCCTGGCTCGTCGCCGGCGCGTTCCTCACCGGCGTCGCCTCCTGGCACATGGTCAAGCATCACCGGGCGGCCCGCGAGATGGGGCTGGAGACGGAGGAGGGCCAGGAGCAGCATCGCGCCGCCCGTGACCTCTACCGGCCCACCGTCCGCTTCGGCGTGGTGGCGATGTTCGTCTCCGCGATCGTGCTGGTGATCTCCGGCGACTTCCAGGCCCAGATCATGTTCAAGCAGCAGCCGATGAAGATGGCGTCGGCCGAGGCGCTGTGCGAGACGGAGACCGGTGCGAGCTTCTCGATCCTCACCATCGGCGGCCCCGACGCCTTCGCCGAGCAGTGCGGGGACGTCACCCACCTCATCGAGGTGCCGTACGTGACCTCGTTCCTGGCCACCCGCACCTTCGATGCGACGCTGCAGGGCGTCGACGACCTCAACGCCCAGTACAAGGAGGAGTTCGGCGAGACCGCGACGAACATCCACGGCGAGGAGGTCGAGGTCGACTACCGCCCGAACCTCTTCGTCACCTACTGGTCCTTCCGCCTGATGATGGGCCTCGCGGCGTTCAGCGGGATCCTCGCCCTCTGGGCGCTGTGGGTCACCCGCGGCAAGGGCGAGAACGCCCGCACGACGGGCTCGAAGGCCTTCCAGTGGTTCGCCGTGCTCGCGATCCCGATGCCGTTCCTCGCCAACTCCGCCGGCTGGGTGTTCACCGAGATCGGGCGTCAGCCCTGGGTCGTCCACCCCAATCCCGACGACCCGACGGTGCGGCTGATGACGCTGCAGGGCGTCTCCGCCCATCCCTCGTGGATGGTGCTCGCCTCGCTGGTCGCCTTCACCCTCGTCTACGGCGTCCTCGCCGTGATCTGGTTCCGGATGATGCAGAAGGCCGCGCTGAAGGGCGCGCCGCTTCCGCAGCGGGACCCGGAGACCGAGGAGCTCGACACGCCCACCCTCTCCTTCGACTACTGAGAAGGGACCCACCTGCTCATGGACACCATGCTCGACCCCACGGTCCTGCAGACCCTCTGGTTCGCGCTGATCGGCTTCTTCTTCCTGGGCTACTTCGTGCTCGAGGGCTTCGACTTCGGCGTGCAGATGAACGTGGCCGCCTTCTGGCGCCGCGGCCCCGGCACCCGCGGCACGATCCTGCGCACGATCGGCCCCGTCTGGGACGGCAACGAGGTGTGGGTGATCACCGGCGGCGCGCTGCTCTTCGCGGCCTTCCCCGAGTGGTACGCCACCCTGTTCTCGGGCTTCTACCTCGCCCTGCTGCTCCTGCTGCTGGTGCTGATCGTGCGGGTGTGCGCCTTCAAGTGGCGCGAGAAGCACGAGGACGACCGCTGGCGCACCTCCTGGGACGTGGTGCACGTGATCGGCGGCTTCGCACCGGCCCTGCTGTGGGGCGTGGCCTTCTCGAACATCGTCGCCGGCGTCGCGATCGACCAGAACCACTGGGTGACCACCTCGCTGCTGGGTCTGCTGAACCCCTTCGCGCTGCTGGGCGGGCTCGTGTTCGTGCTGCTGTTCTGGCTGCACGGCACCCTGTACCTGACCCTGAAGATCGAGGGCCCGCTGCGCCAGGACGCCCACCGCCTCGCGAGCCGGCTCGTGTGGCCGACGATCGTGGCCGGCGCCGCCTACCTGCTGTGGTTCCAGCTCGCGCACTCGAACACGCCGTGGACCCTGATCCCGCTCGCGATCGCGGCGGCGGCGCTGATCGCGGTGGTGCCGCTGGGCCGTGCCCGTCGTGAGGGCCTCGCCTTCGGCGCGACCACCACCGCGATCGCCGCGGCGACGATCACCCTGTTCGGCGGCCTGTTCCCGTACGTCATGCCGGCCTCGAACGACCCGGCGAACTCGCTCACCGTCGCGAACGCCTCCTCGACCGAGCATGCGCTGACGGTGATGCTGATCGCCCTCGCGATCCTGCTGCCGATCGTCATCGCGTACACGATCTGGACCTACCGGGTCTTCCGCCATCGGATCACCGACGAGGACTCCCCCGCCCCCGGCGAGGGCCTCGTCGAGCGGGCCCGGGCGGGCTACCGGGAAGCGTTCGGCCAGGAGTGAGCACCCCCACGCGCGCGCGGCGAGCGCCCTTGGACCCCCGTCTGGTCCGGGAGGTGCGCGCCGCGCGCGCCCATGTCGCGCGGACCGTGGTCCTCGGACTCGTCCAGGCCGCGTCCGTGATCGTCACGGCGCTGGTGATCGCGCACCTCGGCGCGCGCCTGCTCGTCGAGCGGGACGTCCCCGCGGACGCCCCGGGGATGCTCGCCCTGCTGGTCCTCGCGCTCGCCGTGCGAGCGGGGGCGGTGCTGGTCGAGGAGGCGACCGCGCACCGCGCCGCGACCGCCGCGATCAGCGACCTGCGCGCCCGGGTCCTCGCCCACGCCGCCCGGCTCGGCCCGCGGGCCGGGGCCGGCCGCGGCGCGGACGTGACGGCGCTGGCGACGACGGGGCTGGAGAAGCTGCGCCCCTATCTGGTGGGCTACGTCCCCCAGCTGATGCTCTCGGCGACGGTCACCCCGCTGTGCCTGCTGACGATCGCGCTGCTCGATCCGCTCAGCGCCGTGATCGCCCTGGTCACCCTGCCGCTCGTGCCGCTGTTCATGATCCTGGTGGGGAAGATGACCGTGGGCCGCTCCGAGAGGCTGCTGGCGGACATGCGCTCCCTGTGGTCCCAGCTGCTGGACCTCGTCGAGGGCCTGCCCACCCTGCGCGCCCTCGGCCGCGAGCGCGGCCCGGAGCGGGTGGTGGAGACCCTCGGCGACCGTCACCGCTCCTCCGCCATGGGCTCGCTGAAGTTCGCCTTCCTCTCCTCGATGGTGCTCGAGCTGCTCGCGACCCTGTGCGTGGCGCTGGTCGCCGTCTCGATCGGCATGCGGCTCGTCTACGGGGAGATGGACCTCGCCCCGGCGCTCGCGGTGCTGGTCCTCGCCCCCGAGGTGTACCAGCCGCTGCGCAATGTCGGCTCCCAGTACCACTCCTCCACCGACGGCCTCGCCGCGGTCGGCGCGGCCTTCGAGGTGCTCGACGAGCACGCCCCGGCCGACGGGACCCGCCCCTCCCCCGACCTCGCCGGCGCGACCCTCGCCCTGCGCGGCGTGAGCGTCGCCTCGCGCGACGGGCTCGCCCCGCACGCGGCGGAGATCGAGGTCCGCCCCGGCCGCATCACCGCGCTGACCGGCCCCTCCGGCGCCGGGAAGACCACCGCCGTGCAGGTGCTGCTGGGCCTGCTGGAGCCCGAGCACGGCCGCGCCGAGGTGATCGCCGCCGACGGCACCGCGACCGACGTGCGCGAGCTGGAGCGCCGCAGCCTCTGGGACCAGATCGCGCTGCTCCCCCAGCGGCCCGTGCTCCCGCCCGGCACGCTGCGCGAGGTCCTCGCCGGCGCCCGCCCGGACGCGGACGACGACGAGCTCGGGGCCGCCGCGGCCGCCGTCGGCCTCGACGCCGTCATCGCGCACCGCGGCCTCGACGCGGACCTGGGCCGCCGCGGGCAGGGACTCTCCCTCGGCGAGCGGCAGCGCCTGGCGCTGGCCCGCGCCCTGCTCTCCCCCGCCCCGCTGGTCGTGCTCGACGAGCCGACCGCCCATCTCGACGGCGCCGCCGAGCAGATCGTGCTGGACCTGCTGGGCGAGCTGCGCGCACAGGGCCGCACCGTGCTCGTCGTCGCCCACCGCTCCCGCCTCGTCGAGGCGGCCGATGACATCGTCTCCGTCGACTCGCGAGCGGAGGTCGCCGCATGACCGCCCAGGTCGCCCCGCTGCGCCGCGCCGAGCGCGCCCTCGCGATCCCGCCCGCGCGGCTCCTCGCCGCGGTCCTCGCCGCGGTCGCGACCCTCGGCTCCGCCTTCGCGCTCGCCGCGGTCTCCGCCTATCTCGTCACGCGCGCCTGGACCATGCCGCCGGTGCTCGACCTGACCGTCGCCGTGGTGATGGTGCGCGCCCTCGGCGTCTCCCGCGGCGTGTTCCGCTGGCTGGAGCGGATGCTCACCCACGACGTGGCGCTGCGGGGCGTGGTCTCGCTGCGCACCTCGCTGTTCACGGCGCTCGCCTCCCGCACCGACGACGCCCTGACGCGGCTGCGGCGCGGCGAGCTGCTCTCCCGGCTGGGCGATGACGCGCAGGAGCTCGGCGACCACGTCATCAAGGCGATCGTGCCCGCCGTGGTCGCGGCCGTGATGCTCGTCGTGGTGCTGGCGACCTTCGCACCGCTGTCCCTGCCCGCGACGGCCGCGATGGCGGCCTCGCTGCTGCTGGCGACGCTGGCCGCGCCGTACTTCGCGCACCGCGCCGCCGCGCTCACCGAGCAGGCCGTGCTCACCACCCGCGGGGACGTCACCTCCCGGTCCCTGGAGATCCTCGACGACGCCACCTCGCTGCGGGTCGACGGCCGGCTCGACGGGGCCCTCGCCCGCGTCGCCGCCGCGCAGGCCGCGCACGACGCCGCGATCGACCGGGCCGCCCGCCCCGCCGCGCTCGCGGCCGCCGCGGTGCCCGCGAGCATGGTCCTCGCGGTGACCGGATCGCTGCTCGCCGCGGGCGCCGCCTGGTCCGCCGGGGACCTCTCCGCCGGGCAGATCGGGATCCTGCTCCTGCTGCCGCTGTCCTCCTTCGAGGCGGCGACCGCCCTACCCGCCGCGGCGACCCAGCACGCCCGCTCCCGCGCCGCCGCGGAGCGCCTCGACGCCCTGATCGGCGAGGGCGGCGCGGGCGACGGCTCCGCCCCGGTCCCCGCCGAGCGTCCCGCCACGGCGAGCCTGACCGCTCGCGACCTCACGGCCGGCTGGTCCCCCGACGCCCCGTGCGTCCGCGGCCTCGACCTCGACCTCTTCCCCGGCTCCCGCCTCGCGGTCGTCGGCCCCTCCGGCAGCGGGAAGTCGACCCTGCTGGCGACCCTCGCCGGACTCCTCGCCCCGCTGGGCGGCGAGGTCTCGACCGACGCCGCCTCCCTGCGCGAGGCGGTGACGATGTTCGCCGAGGACGGGCACGTCTTCGCGACCACGCTGCGGGAGAACCTCCGCGTCGTCCGCGGCGACCTGACGGATGAGGAGGCCCTCGCGGCGCTCTCGGCCGTCGGCCTCGACGACTGGCTCGCGACCCTCCCCCACGGACTCGACACGATGCTCGGCCCGGACGGGACCACGGTCTCCGGCGGCGAGCGGCGCCGCCTGCTCCTGGCCCGCGCCGTGGTGCGTCGCGGACCGGTGCTGCTGCTGGACGAGCCGACCGAGCACCTGGACACCGCCCGCGGCGACGCCCTGCTCGCGGCGCTGCTCACCCCGGGCGACGAGTCCCTCGTCCCGGCCTCGTCCACGGTCGTCGTCGTCACCCATCGCCCCGAGGCGGTCCCCGCCGACACGCCCGTCCTCAGGATCGGAGAGCCCCGATGAGAGACCGCCCCCGCATCCAGGACCTCGCCGGCGCCGTCCTCGCCGGCGGGGAGACCGAGGACCTGCTGGACCTGATGCTCCGCTCGGCCCGCACCGATCTCGGCGCCCGCAGCGCCGTGCTGGTGATGCCCCTGGACCGCGAGGCGTGGACGATCGAGATGGTCGACGGGCCCGACGCCCCCGCCCTGCTCGGCGAGCAGGTGCCCGCCGCGCATCCGATCGGCGTGGCGCTCGAGCACGCCGACGCCGAGGCGCTCGAGCGGATCGAGACCTTCGCCCTCGGCGAGGAGAGCTGCCGCGCGATGCTGGCCGTGATCGATGCGGCCGAGCACGGCACCGGGCTGCTCGGGGTGCTGCGCCCGGAGGGCTCCGAGGAGTTCAGCGCCGCTGACCGGGAGCGGCTCGACGCGCTCGCGGGGCTCGTCGGCCTCACCCTGCGCGTGCCGACCCTGCAGGCCGACTCCGAGATCGACGACGAGCGCGGACGGATCGCGCGCGATCTGCACGACCTCGCGATCCAGGAGCTGTTCGCGGTGGGGATGGAGCTCGAGGGGCTGGTGGGCTCCCTCGGCTCCCCGGACGTGACCCCGTCGAAGGCGCGGATCCGCTCCTCGGTCGCGGCCTCCGTGCAGGGGGTCGAGAACGCGGTCGCGCAGATCCGGCTGATCGTGCAGTCCCTGCGCCGGGAGCGGGCGGAGGCGACGCTCACCGAGCAGCTGCGCCGCGAGGTGGGGCTCGCGACCGCCGGCCTCGGGTTCGTGCCCTCGCTGCGCCTGCCCCCGCATCCCGCGGAGATGGATTCGGAGCTGCCGCCGGAGATCGCCGACGACGTGGTCGCGGTGGTGCGGGAGTGCCTCGCCAACGCCGCCCGTCACGCGCATGCCAGCGCGGTCGCGGTCTCCGTGAGCGTGTTCTCCGAGGGCGTGGACCGGGTGGTGCAGGTGAACGTCTCGGACAACGGCCGAGGCATCGACCCGACGGTGCGGCGCCGCTCGGGGCTCGCGAACATGTCCTCGCGGGCCCGGCGCCATTCGGGCTGGGTGGACGCGATCACCCTCGAGCCGGGCACGATGATCTCCTGGCGGGTGACGCTGCCGGTGGCGTGACGCCTACTGCGTCTTCCAGCCCGCCCGTCGGCGGGCCGCGACCATCGCCGCGACCTGGGTGCGGCGCTGCATGCCGAGGGTCTGCAGGATGACGGTGACGCGGTTCTTCACCGTCTTCTCCGCGATGCCGAGGGCGCCCGCGATCTCGCGATTGGAGTGCCCGTCGCCGATCAGTTCGACGATCCGCTGGTCGGACTCGGACAGGTCCGGGCCGTCCTCGACGTGATCGGCGGGCCAGACGGGGCGGCCGGCGTGCACGGCCTGGATCGCCTCGACGATCTCCTGGGAGCGCGCGGACTTGAGCATCAGGCCGGCGGCGCCCGCGGCGCGTGACTCGCGCAGCGCGGCGTCGTCGTCGAAGCTGGTCAGCACCAGCATCCTCTGCTCGGGGTCGAGCTCGCGAGCGACCTTCATGACGTCGATGCCGGTGCCGTCGGGCAGCTGGAGGTCGACCAGCAGCACCTGGGGGCGGATGGCGGGGAGGCGCCGGGTCGCCTCGGCGACGGAGGACGCCTCGCCGCTCACGGTGAGGGCGGGGCTCGCGTCGATCGCGGTGACGATGCCGCGGCGGACCACCTCGTGGTCGTCGACGAGCATCACGCGGATCGGGCCGTCCTGCTGGGTCGCTGTCACGTGGCGTCCTTCCTCATCTCGGCGGGCACGTCGAAATCTATCGCACCGGGGACGACGCGGGTCTCAGCGTCCCCGCTGGCATCGCGGGCAGAAGTGCGAGGAGCGGTTCGCGTGCATCACGCGCCGCATCACGGTGCCGCAGCGCGGGCACGGCTCGCCCTCCTTGCCATACGCGTTCAAACTCCGCGCGAAGTACCCGCTGCGCCCGTCGACGTTCACGTACAGCGCGTCGAAGCTCGTCCCTCCCACCTCGAGCGCCCGCTCCATCACGTCGCGGGCGGCGCGCAGCAGCGCCGGCGCCTGACGGGGGCCGAGAGCCGTGCCCGGGGTGTCGTACCGGATCCGCGCCGCCCACAGCGCCTCGTCGGCGTAGATGTTCCCGATCCCGGAGACGATCTCCTGGTTCAGCAGGAGCGTCTTCACGGCGCTGCGCCGGGAGCGCAGCGCCCGGGCGATACCGGACAGGTCCGCGGCCGGATCCAGCAGGTCGCGCGCGATGTGCGAGGCGCCCTCCGGCAGCAGGGCGTCGGGGCTGCCCACGCCGGCGAGGGCCCCGCCCTCTGCCTCGAGGAGCGGACTCGTCCACAGCCCGCCGAAGATCCGCTGGTCGACGAAGTCGAGCCGCGCCCCGTCGTCCAGGTGCAGGCTGACGCGGCGGTGCCGCATCGGGTCGGAGGCCGGGCCCTCGGACAGCTCCACCGACGGCTCGGCCGTCGCGCCGGGCGTGCTCATCCGCAGCTGTCCGCTCATGCCGAGGTGCGCCATCAGTGCTTCCCCGGCCTCGGCCCCGCCCGGCTCCGCGAGGCGCCACCACAAGAACTTTCCGCGCCGCACCACGGCGGTGAGCCGGGAGCCGATGAGGGCCGCGCGCAGGCGGTCCTCTCCCCCGGCCTGTCGGCGCAGGGAGCGGGGCTCGAGCACCTCGAGCGCGGTGATCGTGCGGCCGACGGTGCGCGGCTCGAGGCCGCGCCGCACCACCTCGACCTCGGGCAGCTCAGGCATCGGATCAGCCCCTGGGGATGAGGGACTCGCCGCGCTCGGCGAGGACGCCGCGCACCGCGTTCTGGGCGGCGGCGAGCTCGGCGTCCTTCTTCGAGGCGCCGTCGCCGCGGGCGGTGACGACCCCTTCGACGGTGACGGTCGCGGTGAAGGTCTTCTGGTGCTCGAGGCCCGACTCCGTGAGCGCGTAGACCACGTCCTTGCCCTCCGCGGCGGCGATCTCCTGCAGGCGTGACTTGAAGTCGTAGCCGGCCTCGAGGAACTCGTCGGAGTCGAGCATCGGGCTGAGCAGGTCCAGCACGAAGCGGCGCGAGACGTCCTGGCCGAGCGCCAGATGGACCGCGCCGATCACGGCCTCGGTGGTGTCGGCGAGGATCGAGGCCTTGGCGCGGCCGCCGGTGAGGTCCTCGCCGCGGCCCAGGCGCACGAAAGCGCCGAGGTCGAGGCGGGAGGCGATCACGGCGAGCGCCCGGGTCGAGACGGTCGCGGCGCGGCGCCGGGCCAGGTCGCCCTCGGGCAGCGTGGGGTGGGCGGCGTAGAGGTGCTCGGTGACGGCGAGCTGGAGCACGGCATCGCCCAGGAACTCGAGCCGCTCGTTGTGCGGTAGGCCGTCGTGCTCGTAGGAGTAGGAGCGGTGCGTGAGCGCGAGATCGAGCAGCCCGGAGTCCGTGAGGTCCGCGGCCTGCCCGGCGTCCAGCGGCAGCGTGTCCAGCAGGCCCTGGGGGGCGGCGGCCTCGGCGGCGCGGCGCCTGCGCGCCATCAGGCCTTCCCGTCCTGCGCGTCGTCGTCCTTCGGGTCCTCGTCGAACAGGCCCTTCAGCGCGGCGAAGCGCTCGTCGATGACCTCGTGGTGGTGGTCGGGGTCGTCCTCCATGCGGAAGCCGCACTGGGCGCACAGGCCCGGGCAGTCCTCGCGGCACAGGGGTCGCTCGTCGGCCTCCACCGCGAGGGTGTCGCGCACCACGGGGCCGAGGCGCACCTCGTCGTCGACGAGCAGGACGGAGTCCTCGCGCTCCTCGGCCCTGACCTTCTCGGGGTAGAGGAACAGCTCGTCGAAGCGGGTGGCGATGTCCTGGTCGACGGGGTCGAGGCAGCGCGAGCACTCGCCCTCGAGGTGGGCGGTGACGGTGCCGTGGGCGTAGATGCCCTCGACCACGGATTCGAGCTCGAGCTCGATCGCGATGGGCTCGCCCTCGGAGACCTGCATGGCGAGGCCGCCGGCCTCGCGGGCCGGGGCGGGGACGGTGTGCTCGACGCGGCGGTGCGTGCCGGTGCGGCCGACGAGGTCGACGGCGTCGAAGCGCAGGGCGTCGTCGAGCGGCGAGGTGGGAATGGCGTCGGTGGTCATCTGCTCAGCGTAGGTCAGAGGCGGTGCGCAGCGCCTCCAGCGAGGCGGCGGGGAGCATGTCGGAGACGTCACCGCCGAGGGCGTGCACCTCGCGGACGAGGGAGGAGGAGATGTGGGCGAGGGACTGGTCGGTGAGGAGGAAGACGGTGTCGGTCTCGGCGAGGTGGTGGTTCATCCGCGCCATCGGCTCCTCGTAGGAGAGGTCGAGCTGGGAGCGCAGCCCGCGCACGACCGCGTCTGCTCCGACCTCGCGGCAGAAGTCGACGAGCAGGCCGCGGGGCAGGGTGCGCACCTCGGTCTGCTCGGCGAGGCCCTCGTCGGCGAGCGCGGCGCGGATCGCTGCGGTGCGCTGCTCGAGGTCCAGCAGCCCCTTCTTGGAGGGGTTATGGGAGACGGCGACGATCAGGTGGTGGCCGAGGGCCGTCGCGCGCCGTGTGAGGTCGAGGTGGCCCAGGGTGAAGGGGTCGAAGGAGCCGGGCAGGACGACGGTGGTCATGGCGGTCACTCTAGTGCGGGCGGGGAGCGGCTCAGCCCAGCGTGAAGCGCACCTCGTGGCGGCCGTCGTCGTGGATCTCGCCGATCTCGAGGGTGCCGGTGGTGCCGGCGAGGTCACCGGTGCCGGAGCCGGGGACGATCACGTACTGCAGGGCAGGCGCGCCGCCCGTCATGGTGCCGAGCTGCTGGAGGGCGAGGGTCCCGCTGCGGCCGCCGAGGCTGCCCTCGAAGAGCTCGCTGGCGATGTAGCCGGCGCTGCCGGTCTCGGGGTCGCCGGCGGTGAGCATGGTGCCGCGGGAGGTGCCCTCGGCCTCGCCGGTCCAGGTCTTGGTCAGGGAGAAGCGGTCGGCGGCGCCGTCGATCGGGGCGCCGGGGGCCATCTGCACGGTGAAGGAGGCGGTGTGGCTGGTCATGGCTCCAGTATGCCGTCGCCGGTGCGGCGGGCGTAGGACGAAGGCGTCATGCCCGTCATCGCGCGGACGTCGCGGATGAAGTGGGACTGATCGAACCAGCCGAGGTCGTGGGCGAGGTCCGGGAGGGGGCGGGAGTCGCCGCGGTCGATCGCGGCGATCGCGTCCTGCACGCGGGCGCGCAGCAGGATCCGCTTGGGGCCGACGCCGAGGTGGTGGCGGAAGAGGCGCTGGAGGGTGCGAGCAGAGCGGGCGGTGCGCCGCTCGAGCTCCGCGACGGAGGTGACTGCCGGATCGGCCAGGACGTCCAGCACCTCGCGGAGATCCTCGAAGCCCGGGGCGTCGGCCGGCTCCAGCGCGCACAGCCAGCCGTCGAGCAGCGGCGCCGCCTCGGTCGCGGTCGCCGCGCCGCCGGCGCCGACGCTCCCCGGCATCGTGGCCCCGAACCACTCCGCGGCCGGGAGCGAGCGATCCCGCGCCGCCACCGGCTCGCCGCGCGTGAACGCCCGCGTGCCGCCGAGCCGGAAGCGGATGCCGACCACTCCCCCGGCGCCGGTCTGGGCGACGTCGAAGCGGCCCCGGGTGACGGGGCCCGTGACCCAGGTGCCGCCGCCGTCGGCCCCCGCGCGCCGGATGCCGCCCCATTCGCGGGTAAG
This sequence comes from Brachybacterium atlanticum, assembly GCF_025669985.1. Taxonomy (NCBI): domain Bacteria; kingdom Bacillati; phylum Actinomycetota; class Actinomycetes; order Micrococcales; family Dermabacteraceae; genus Brachybacterium; species Brachybacterium atlanticum. The sequence continues at coordinate 12,097 of NZ_JAKJJW010000007.1, forward strand.
GTGGATCGCGGGCTCGTCGAGGGTCGCGGCGCGGTGGACCTCTCCGGGGTCGAGGTCCCAGCTCACGGACCAGTAGCGGTCCACCCAGCGGCGCAGGGCCGGGTCGGGCAGGGCGTGGTCGTAGCGGGCGCGGCGCAGGAACTCCTCGGGCCGCAGCACATGGCCGTGCATGTGCGGGTGGGACGTGTGCAGGTGGGATCGCGCGCCGGTCGGTCCCGTCGCGTTCGTCCTATCGCCGTCCGACGCCATGGGGGCAGTGTGACAGGCATGACGACGACGCCCCCCGATTCCGCCCCCGACCGCTCGCAGGCCGCCGTCGCGCGCCTGGCGATGATCACCCTCAATGCGCTCGAGACCGAGCCGCTGGCGCGGTTCTGGTCGGAAGGAGTACGCGATGCTCTCCGGCCCCTCGCACGCGCTCGGCAGGGGCTGAGCGGTCAGCGCACCTCGCTCGCGAGCTGGGCGTAGCTCATCCCGTCGAGCCAGCGCCCGCTGCGGTGGAGGGACTCCTCGCGGAAGGTGCCCTCGAGGCGCATGCCGATCTTCTCCATGACGCGGCGGGAGGCGAGGTTCTCAGCGAAGCAGCAGGCCTCGACGCGGCGCACGCCGAGCCCGTCCACGGCGATGTCGCGCAGCGCGGCGGCGAAGGCGGTGCCGAGTCCGCGGCCCTGCACGGCCGGATCGAGCACCCAGCCGATCTCGGCCTGCTGGCCGGCGGCCTGCTCGCGCATGCCGGCCTGGGACCAGGCGTCCTGCCGCTCGATCTTCCCGGCGGCGACGATCCGGCCGTCCCGGAGGCCGACGACGCAGGTGTCGAGGGTGCGGTCCCACCACTCCTGATGGTCGGCGAGGGTGGAGCTGAGGGTGGTGGTCCACTCCTGCACCTCGGGCAGGCCGTACCAGGGCCACACCGCCTCGGCGTCCTCGCTCCGGCCGCGGCGAAGGGTGAGCAGGTCGGTGTGCAGCGGCCAGTCGAGCTCGTCGAGGGTGCGGGTCATCGCGCCAGGGTACGCGGGCTCAGAAGGGCGGTGGGCCGTAGCCGTCGCGGGGGTCGAGCCCGGGCGGGCCTGGAACGTCGGGGCCGTGGGGACCGTCCGGGTCGTCGGGTTCGGCGCCGCCGGTGTCAGGTCGGGACCAGTACTCCAGGAGATGCTCGCCCCAGCGCTGCTCCTCGATCGCGTCGAGTCGCTCCTGCGGCGATTCGTCGAGCGCGCCGCTGTGCAGGATCGCCTCGAACTCGAGATCGGCCTCGTACTGCTCCCAGGCGCGGCGGAGCTGCTGGCCCAGCTCACGGGTGACGAGGTCGCCGTCGGGCCTGGAGTCGCAGACGGCGAGCTCGCCGATCCTCCACCGGGTCACGCCGGTGGTCTCGTCCCGGACCGGGTCGAGGAGGCCTGCGGTCTTCATGCGGTGGTGGCGGCGGCAGAGGCGGTGCAGGTTCTCGATCGTGGTGGGGCCGCCGCGGGCGGGGTGCTCGAGATCGAACTCCTCGATGTGGTCGCTCTCGCCGACGGTCATGACGTTGCAGTCGCAGCCGGGGACGGCGCAGACGGGGTCGATGAGGCGCAGGTTCTCGGCCATCGCGCGGCTGACCCGGTAGGTCCTCGAGGCGGCGGGGGCGTAGCCGCCCCTGGCCGGGTCGGCGAGGACGCGTTCGAAGGCCGGCGCCTTCGCGGCGAGCTCGCGGGCCATGCGCGCGGGGATCGGGATGGTGCCGTCGAGCGTCGCGGGCGCGTGCGAGCGGCCCAGCAGGGTCAGGATCGGCACGACGACGGAGATCCGGAAGGCGGGCTCAGGCACCTCGACCCCGCCGGTCGCGAATTGGGAGCGTGTCATCACCGCGTAGCGCAGCGCGGGAAGCGGCATGGGCCGGCCCTCGCGGGCGACGTCGCCGTCGGGGTCGAAGGGGATCGGCGCTCCGGTCTCGAGCGCCTGGCGCTGGGCGTCCTGGACGGCGCGGGCAGCGGCGTCGAGGCGGCGGCCGAGCGCGAGGAGCTCGGGGATCGGGCCGACGACGGTGAGGCAGCCGGTGCCGCCGCCGTCCGGGGAGGGGGTGAGGTGGACGGCGCGCTGCTCGCGGGGCGTCTCCTGCACGGCGGCGCGGCCGTACCAGTCGATCAGCAGACGCAGCTCGCGGTAGAAGCGCTCCACGTCGATCGCGTCGAGCTGCCAGGCCGCGACCCGTTCATCGACCTGGCGGCGCTGGTGGGAGGTCAGCCGCAGCACGCTGCGCAGCAGCCACTCGAACCAGTCCACCGGCAGCTCCCCGGCGCCGACGCGGGCGAAGCAGGCGGACAGGTCGGTGACGGCGACGTGCGCGTCGCGCAGCCGCACCTCGCCCCGGCCGAGCTTCGTGCGCAGGCCCACTGCGGCGGCGAGGGCGTGCAGGGCCTTCTCGTCGCCCTCGTCCTCCTCAATCCAGAGGGAGGCGAGGTCCTGCATCTCGGCGACGTAGAAGGCGGCCTGCTGCTCGCGGCGCCGGCGGTAGATGCGCAGCACCGTCTCCGCCTCGGCGGTGCGGGGTGCGACGTCGGCGCGCTCGACGAGGGACTGCGGGGTCAGGGGCCGGCGGGCCCGCACGGGGCGGGGCGGAGGCTCGCCCGGACGGACGGAGGCGGCAGGGATGGAGGCAACAGGGTCGTCGGGGCGGGCAGATGCGGGGCGGGCAGATGCGGGGCGCGACGGGACGTCGAGGCGTGGGTCGTCTCCCATCGCTCCTCCTCCCCCGCGTCGTGATGAGCGTTCTTCGTCGACCGCTCCGTGCTCCTCATTCTACGACCAATATCCGACATTCTCCAGAGGTGCCGTCACCTTGCCCGAATTTGTGGATAACCGGGACGTGGGGAGGAAACTTCGCGGAAATGCACAGCCATTCCACATCGTGTGGATACTCGCGGGTCACCTGCACAGGTCGCGGCTCGTCGTGCGTGACGCGCGAACGCCAGGCGCACAACCAGGAGCCAGCCTCACGACATCTCACACGCCCCACCAGGAACATTCTTGACCGTCGTCGGAATACACAAATGCGCGACGAACGCAAGGCGTGGTCCTGAATTGTGGATGGAGCTCTGCCGGACCGAGAATTGCGGGCAGATCGATGTGGACGGAGTGCATGTGCACCTCGAGGCGCGGCCGACGAGAGCCGAGGCGGCTGCGGGCATGATGCGGGGCCGCGGGAGACGCGAGCGTCGCGATCCCGACGGGGCGGCGGTCAGTCCGCGGCGGGAGCGCCGTCCGCCGCGGCCTGGTCCCCGACCAGCGGCCCTCCGAACTGCAGCACGGTCTCGCCGTAGGACTTCGTGCCGTCGTCGGCCCAGCCGTCGGGCCACTCGACGGGGCGGCTGCGGGAGGAGCGCTCGAGGACGACCAGGGCGTCGTCGGTGAGCGCGGGGCGGAGCGTCACGAGGAGCTGCTCGAGCTCGCCGGTGGAGACGTCGTAGGGAGGGTCGAGGAAGACGAGGGTCGCGCCGTGTCCGCCGAGGCCCGCGGCGACGGCGCGGGCCTTCCCGGCGCGCACGTCGACCCGGTCGGAGAGTCCGAGGTCCGCGACGGTGCGGCGCAGCTGGCGGGCCGTCGGCCCGTGGACCTCGACGAGGACCGCATGGGCGGCGCCGCGGGAGAGGGACTCGAGGGCGAGTGCGCCGGTGCCCGCATACAGGTCGAGCACCCGGGCGTCCGCGAGCGCGTCCCAGCCGTCGAGGCGGCTGAACAGGGCCTCGCGCACGCGGTCCGAGGTGGGGCGGGTGCCCTTCCCGGGCGGCCCGGGGATGGTGCGCCCTCCGAGTGTGCCGGAGATGATCCGCGGCATGTCAGCTCCTCTCCACGTCGGGGTCGGCATCGCGCAGCCGCGCGGCGACGGCGGCGGCCAGCTCGGGGTGGCCGTCGAGCTCGGGATCCTCGGCGATGAGCGCGAAGGCATCCTCGCGGGCGGCCTCGATCCAGCGGGCGTCGCGCAGCACGTCGAGGTGCTTCAGCGTGCGCTGCAGGCCCGACTGCTCCTCCCCCACCAGGTCGCCGGCGCCGCGGCGGCGCAGGTCGAGCTCGGCCAGGGCGAAGCCGTCGGGCGCATCGGCGATCGCGCGCAGGTGCCGCGAGTGCACCTCGTCCACGACCGCGCTGGTGTCGAAGAAGGCGATGCCGGGATGCTCGCCGCGGCCCACGCGGCCGCGCAGCTGGTGCAGCTGGGAGACGCCGAAGCGCTCCGCGTCCAGCACGATCATCACCGAGGCGTTGGGGATGTCGACCCCGACCTCGATCACGGTGGTGGAGACGAGCAGGTCGAGCTCGCCGCGCACCATCTGCTCCATGATCTGCTGCTTCTCCTCGCCGCTGAGCCGGCCGTGGAGCACGCCGATGCGGGCGTCCGCGAGCTCGGGGCGGGAGGCGAGGCGCTCGGCGGTCTGGGCGACGCCGCGGGCGGGGTCGAGGGCGGGGGTCTTCTCCTTGCCGTTCTCGTCGAGGACGGGCTGCGCGGGGGTGTCGTCGGCCTCGTCCTCGTCGATCCGGGCGCAGACGACGAAGACCTGTCGGCCCGCGCGGATCTCCTCGCCGGCGCGCTGCCACATGCGCTGCTCCCAGGCGGGGAGCTTCTCGTGGACCACGAAGCTCTCGACGCCGGCGCGGCGGCCGGGACTCTCGGCGAGGGTGAGCACGTCGAGGTCGCCGACGGTCGCGAGCGCCGCGGTGCGCGGGATCGGGGTCGCGGTCATGACCACGACGTGCGGACTCTGACCCTGCGGGCCCTTGGCGCGCAGCCGCCGACGATGGTCGACGCCGAAGCGGTGCTGCTCGTCGATGACGACGAGGCCGAGGGAGGCGAACTCGACGCCCTCGGTGAGCAGGGCGTGGGTGCCGACCACGATCCCGGCCTGGCCGGAGGTCACGTCGAGCAGGGTGTCGCGGCGGGCGGAGGTGCGCTGGGAGCCGGTGAGCAGGCGCACCCGGGTCGCCTCGGGCGCACCGTCGAGCTGGCCGGCGCGGCCGAGCTCGCCGAGGAGCTCGAGCACGGTGCGGTGGTGCTGCTCGGCGAGCACCTCGGTGGGGGCGAGCATCACGGCCTGGTGGCCGGAGTCGACGGCGCGGAGCATGGCGCGCAGGGCGATGACAGTCTTGCCGGAGCCGACGTCGCCCTGGAGGAGGGCGCTGGTGGGGTGGCCGTTGCCGATGCGCTCGGCGAGCAGGTCGCCGATCTCGCGCTGGCCGTCGGTGAGGGAGAAGGGCAGGCGCTCGTCGAAGAGCTGCTGGAGCGGGCCCTCGGCCCGCAGCTGCGGTGCGGGGGTGCGATCGTCCTGGGCGCGGCGCTGGGCGAAGATCGCCTGGAGGACGAAGGCCTCCTCGAAGCGGAGATGGGCCATGCCACGGCGGGTGTCGTCCATGGTCAGCGGGGTGTGGACGAGACGGACGGCCTCGGCGAGGTCGGGCAGGCTCCGGCGGCGCAGGATCTCCGCAGGGACGGCGCTGGTGGCGGAGCCGGCGAACTCGAGGCCCTTCTCCATCGCGGAGCGCATCGTCGCGAGCGAGATGTTCTGCTTCAGGGGGTAGACGGGGCGGGGACGCTGCGCCCAGGCGCGGCCCTCCTCGGTGTCCTGGACGGTCTCGAAGTCGGGATGGGTGAGCTGGAGGCCGCCGCGGTAGTCGTCCCGGCCCACCGCGCCGTGCACGCCGATGGTGGCGCCGACGGGGAGGCGCTTCGCGTACCACTCGACGTGGTGCTGCTTGGGAAGGAAGAAGGTCAGCGGCAGCTCGTCGGAGCCGTCGGAGACGGTGGCCTCGACGATGAAGCCGTAGCGGGACCTCATCTGCCGCGAGCGGAACGACTCGACCTGCACGATGGCGCTGACCTCCTGCCCCTCGGAGATCTCACGCAGGGAGCGCAGCGGGGCGGGCTCGACGTAGCGGCGCGGGACGAAGCGGAGCATGGCGTCGAGATCGCGCACACCGAAGGAGGCCATCGCCTTGGACTCCTTGGAGACCAGCAGCTCCGTCAGCGGCATGGAGCCGCGCGTGGCGGAGGTCCTCCTGGCCATCGTGGCGACCCCTTCCATCCCGGTAGAGTGCTGGTGCGGTGCCCATCGTGCCATTGCCCTGCGACATCGTGAGGGACTCCACAGGACTGTGGACGGGCCCTCCTCTTCAGGCGCCGGGGCATCTGGGCTATGATTCCGTGGTTGCCCTGACCGCCGGGGGCTCGCACCTCCGTGCTCACCCAGGTCACCGACCCCGCCGTTCCGGCGCGGGGGCTGGAGCGGGCACCGCGATCAGAACATCGACGTACCAGGAGACGACAGTGGCTGCTTCCACGTGTGACATCTGCGCCAAGAGCCCGCGCTTCGGCAAGGCCGTGTCCCACTCGCACCGCCGCACCTCGCGTCGCTGGAACCCGAACATCCAGTCGGTCCGCACTGTGATCAACGGCACCAGCAAGCGCGTGAACGTGTGCACCTCCTGCCTCAAGGCAGGCAAGGTCAGCACGCTCGGTGCCTGAGCGAGACCGCAAGGACTCAATTCCACGAGAGCCCCCACCCGATCGGGTGGGGGCTCTCGTGCGTCCGGGCCGGTGCACCGTCGCGCGTCAGCGCACGACGTCGGCGACCTGGGCGAGCAGGGCAGCGGAGCGCTCCTGCTCCCCGGTGCGGTGGAGGTGGGCGGCGGTGAAGAACGCCTCGTGGACGAGGTGCGCGCGGCGGCGCTCGAGGACGGGGCCGACGGGCTCGGACGGTGCGCCGGAGCGACGTGAGCGCTCGGCGAGGTAGTGGGCGGTCTGATCCCGCAGCAGATCGTCGTCCAGGGCGGCGTACCAGGGCTCGGCGGTGATCGGGCCGCCGATGAAGGCGAGGTCCCGGGCGGGATCGCCCCGCTGCGCCCATTCCCAGTCGACGAAGCGCACCGTGCCGTCATCGTCCACGAGCAGGTTCGCGGCGGCGGGGTCGCCGTGGAGGAGGACGGGGGCGACGTCGTCGAAGGCCACTGCGGCGAGCTGCTGATGGCGGCGCACCGCCGGCCAGAGATCGGCGAGGACGCGTGCCGATCTCTGTTCGTTCTCGCGCCACCAGTCGTGGGCGAGGTCCGCGGCGACGACGGGGTCCGGGCGGCCGGGGTCGGGCAGCCCGGCCTGGTCGCCGGCGTGGTGGAGGTGGGCGAGGCTCGCCGCGAGGGCGCTCAGGAGCTCCGCGTCGGCCCAGTCCGCTGCGGGCAGCACGCGGCCGGGGACGCGGGTGGTGACGGACCAGGCCCGGAGGTCCTCTGTCGTGGGCTGGTGGACGGCGACGGGTGCGGCCGCGAGCCCGGCGGGAACCCGGCCGAGGATCTCGTGCTCCGCCTCGAGGGACTGCGGCAGCTCGTCGAGGGGCTTGTGCGGGATGCGGAGGACGAGCTCCCGCTCCCCGCGGCGCAGCAGATGGGCGGCGAAGGACTCGCCGCGGCCGAGGGGCCGGACGGTGATCTCGCCCGACGCGCCGGCCCACCATTCGGGGTGGTCGTGGGCGAGGGTGCGGAGGGGGTCGGCGGAGGTGGCCATGGGGGATCCTTCGGAGACGTCGAGCGCGAACGCACCCGCCGCCGTTCTCAGATGTTTATCGCTGTATTGAGCGATACCGGCTATTGGTGCTGTGCCTCGGGAGGGGCGACGGTCCGTCGCGGGGACGGGACGGACCGCCGCCCTGACCGTCACTCCGCCGCGGCGCCCGCGAAGGTGGCGGTGTCGATGACGGCGCGGAAGCGGACGTCGCCGGCGACCACGCGCTCGTAGGTCGCGTCGGCCTCGTCGACCGAGATCGTCTCGATCTTCGCGGCGATGCCGTGCTCGGCGCAGAAGTCGAGCATCTCCTGGGTCTCGGCGATGCCGCCGATGTTGGAGCCGGCGAGCACCTTGCCGCCGCCGATCAGCGAGCCGAAGCTCAGCGCCTGCTTCTCCGGCGGGAGGCCGACGACGGCCATGACGCCGCGCGGGGCGAGCAGGCGCAGGTAGCGGTCCACGGGGATGTCGGCGCTGATCGTGTTGAGGATCAGGTCGAACCCGCCGCGGTGGTCACGGAAGAAGTCCTCGTCGGAGGTCGCCAGGACCCGCGTCGCGCCGAGGGCGAGGGCGTCCTCCTCCTTGCGCAGGGTGCGGGTGAGGACGGTGACCTCGGCGCCCATGGCGGCAGCGATCTGCACGCCCATGTGGCCGAGCCCGCCGAGGCCGAGCACGGCCACGCGCTTGGCGCGGCCGGAGACCTGCTCGCCGGCGCCCCAGCGGCGCAGCGGGGAGTAGGTGGTGATGCCGGCGCACAGCAGCGGGGCCGCCTGGTCGAAGGGGATCTCGTCCGGGATCCTCAGCACGAAGCGCTCGTTGACGACGACCTTCTCGGCGTAGCCGCCCTGGGTGATCGTGCCGTCGACGTCCTCCGCGTTGTAGGTGCCGACGTTGCCGTTCAGGCAGTTCTGCTCCTGGTCGGCGAGGCACTCCTCGCACGTCCCGCAGGAGTTCACGAGGCAGCCGACGCCCACGCGGTCGCCGACCTTCCAGTCGGTGACGTCGCTGCCGACGGCGGAGACGGTGCCGGCGATCTCGTGGCCGACGGTGAGCGGGAAGTGCGCCTCGCCCCACTCGTTGCGGATGGTGTGGATGTCGCTGTGGCAGATGCCGGCGGCCTCGATGTCGATGACCACGTCGTCCGGACGGGGGTCGCGGCGCTCGATCGTGGTGACGCGGAACGGCTGGTCCGGGCCGGTCTTCTGCAGGGCCTTGACGGTGATCGGCATGGTGGTGGTGCTCCTCCGTGGCGTGCGGGTCGGACGCGGTCGCGCCGCCGACCAGCCTAGTCCGAGCGGGGACCGGCGTGCTCAGGCGAAGTGGTCGAAGCCCTCACCGGGGATCGGGGTGCCGTCGAGGGTCACGGCCGGTCCGTCCCCCGCCTCGTGGAGCCGGCCGATGGAGCGGAAGCCGGTCGGCACCTCGTCCGGGGCGAAGGCGGCGAGCATCGCGTGCTCCTCGGCGCCGTGGAGGACCCAGGCCCAGGGGGCCTCGCCGAGATCGTCGGCGAGGGCGGCGAGGGCCTCGGCATCGGGGGCGAGGGCGGCGCGGTCGAGGTCGATCCGCACCCGCGAGGCGGCGGCGAGGCGGCCGCCGTCGCGGACCAGTCCGTCGGAGAGATCCATCATGGCGTGCGCGGTGCGGCCGGCACCCCAGCCGAGGGACAGGTCGACCTCGGGGGCGTCGTGGTGGCGGACGAGATCGGCGGCGTCGGGGCTGGAGATGTCCTCCAGCGAGATCGAGCCGGCGGGGTCGACGTGGACCTTCCCGCCGAGGACCAGGGCGAGACCGGCGGCGGAGCGGCCCAGGCGCTCCGTGCCGATCGCGAGCACGTCGCCGGGGCGGGCGCCGGAGCGCAGCACGGGCGCGTCGCCGGGCGCCATCGCGCCCATCGCGGTGACGGCGAGGGTGAGGCGGTCGGCGCGGCCCAGGTCGCCGCCGACGATCACCGCGCCGTCGGCCGCAGCGCGCTCCGCGAGACCGGCGCTGAGCTCCTCGAAGACGGACGGGTCCGTCCCGGCCGGAGCCGAGAGCGCGACGACGAGGGCGAGCGGACGGGCGCCCATCGCGGCGACGTCGGCGAGGTTCTGCACCGCGGCCTTCCGTCCGATCCAGCGCGGGAGCGTCGCGCCCGGCAGGAAGTCGTGCCCCTCGACCAGCGCATCGGTGGTGACCACGAGACGGTCCGAGGGAAGCCGCACCACCGCGGCGTCGTCGCCCGGACCGACCTCGACCTGCTCGCCCGTGGGGAGCTGCGGGAGCACGGCGGCGAGGATCGAGGCCTCGGAGAGGCCGGGGCGGGGCTGCGCGGTCATCGCACCAGTCTGCCCGATCCCGCTTCCCGGATCCCACCGGTACCCTCGGTACGTGCTTCCCCGACGTGCCGCCGCCCTCTCCCTCACCGGGCTGCTCGCCCTCGGCCTCGCCGCCTGCGGCACCGTGCAGGTGCCCGCCGGGGAGGCCGCCGCGGACCCGGTGTGCGCCGACATCGTGCTCGCCGCCCCGCCGCAGGTGCTCGGCATGGACCGGGTGGAGACCTCGAGCCAGGGCACCGCCGCCTGGGGCAGCGGGGAGGACACGGTGGTGATGCGCTGCGGCGTGACCCCGCCCGGCCCGACCACCGACCAGTGCACCACCCTCGCCGACGAGAACGAGATCGAGGTCGACTGGGTCGTCAAGGAGATCGAGGGCGACACCTTCCTGTACACGACCTACGGCCGCGAGCCCGCGATCGACGTGTCCGTGCCGCGCTCGGCGGCACCGGACCAGCCCTCCGCCGCCGCGCTCGACCTCACCCAGGTGATCACCCGGAACATCGAGGCGACCGCCCGCTGCATCGGCCCCGGGGACGAGGGCTACGAGGGCTGAGACGGCTCAGCGCCGGCCGAGGCTCAGCGCTGGCCGAGGCGGCGCGAGGCAGCCTGGTCCACGAGATCCCCGATCAGATCGGCGTAGCTCAGCCCCATCGACTCCCACAGCACCGGGAACATCGAGTACGGGGTGAAGCCCGGCATGGTGTTGACCTCGTTGACGATCACGCGGTGATCGGCGGTGACGAACATGTCGACCCGGGCGAGGCCCTCGAGGCCGAGCGCCCCGAAGGCGCGCCGGGCGATCTCGCGGGCCTCCTCCAGCACCCCGTCGGGCAGACCCGCGGGCACGTCGATGCTCACGGTGCCCTTGCCGAAGTACTTCGCCTCGTAGTCGTAGAAGTCGAGGTCGGCGCCGACCTTCACCTCGCCGGGCAGAGTGGTGCGGGGCTCGCCGCCGTCGCGCGCGGCGAGCACGCCGCACTCGATCTCGCGGGCGACGACCCCCTCCTCGATGAGGACCTTGGGGTCCTCGCGGAAGGCGGCCTTCATCGCATGCTCCAGCTGCGAGACCTCCTCGACGCGGCTGACGCCGAGGCTGGAGCCGGCACGGGCCGGCTTGACGAACCAGGGCCGCGGATGATGCTGCTCGAGGTGGGCGAGCACGCGGCCGGCGCCGTCGGCCCAGCGGTCCTCGTGCACGACGATGCCGGGGGCGCACTCGATGCCGGCCGCACGCAGCGCGACCTTCGTCGCGGCCTTGTCCATCGCGGTGGCCGAGGCGAGGACGCCGGAGCCGACGTAGGGGATGTCGAGCATCTCGAGCATGCCCTGGACAGTGCCGTCCTCGCCGTAGGGACCGTGCAGCAGCGGCCAGACGACGTCGACCTCGGCGAGCGGCTCGACGTGTCCCTCGTGCACGACGCGCAGGGCGGTCCGCTCCCCCGCGCGGTGGCGGGAGGAGGGCAGCAGCACCTCGTCGCCGTCGGCGGCGACCTCGGGGGCGCGGCCGTCGACCATCGTCCAGTCCGAGGGGTCGTCGGAGACGTGGACCCAGCGGCCCTCGGGGGTGATGCCGATCGCGAGGACATCGAAGCGGGTGCGGTCGATCGCGGCGAGGATGCCGCCGGCGGTGATGCACGAGATGCCGTGCTCGCCGCTGCGGCCGCCGAACAGGAGGGCGACGGTGGTGCTCATGGGGTCGAGGGTAATCACTCCGGGCGGACCGAGCGTGACAGCAGGGCCGTGGTGACCTCGTCGATCCTCGCGCCGTGGTCCACGACCGCGACCACCGAGCGGGTGATCGGCATGTCGACGCCGTGGCGTGCGGCGACGTCGGCGACGGCTCGGGCGGTGGCGACGCCCTCGGCGGTCTGGCCCACCTCCGCCGCGGCCGCGGCGACGTCGAGCCCGCGGCCGAGCGCGAGGCCGAGACGGTGGTTTCGGCTGAGCGGCGAGGAGCACGTCGCGACGAGATCGCCCATGCCGGCGAGGCCCGGGAAGGTCTCGCGGCGCCCGCCGAGCGCGACGCCCAGACGGGTGATCTCCGCCAGTCCGCGCGTGATCAGGGAGGCGGTGGTGTTGTGGCCGTGGCCGAGCCCCGTCGCGGCGCCGACGGCGATCGCGATGACGTTCTTCACGGCCCCGGCGACCTCGACCCCGGCCACGTCGGTCGAGGTGTAGGCGCGCAGGTACGGTGCCGAGCACCAGGTGGCGAGGGTCTCGGCGAGGGCCTCGTCCGGAGCCGCGACGACGCTCGCGCAGGGGCGGCGCTCGGCGATCTCGCCGGAGAGGTTCGGGCCGGAGAGCACGCCGACCAGGGAGGGGTCCGCTCCTCCGGCCCGGGCGAGGATCTCGCTGATCCGGGCGTCGGTGCCGCGCTCGATGCCCTTGGTGAGGGAGAGCACCGGAACGGCGGGCAGGTCGGGCCAGGGCGCGAGGGTCGCGCGCATCGACTGGGCGGGGATCGCGACGACGACGCCGTCGGCGCCCTCGAGCGCGGCGGCGACATCGGCGGTGGCGCGCAGGCTCGCGGGGAGCTCGTGGTCGCCGAGATAGGCGCTGTTGCGGCGCTGCGTCTCGATCTCGCGGGCGACCTCCTCGCGCCGCGCCCAGAGGGTCACCTCGGCGCCGCCGTCGGCGAGGAGCTGCGCGAAGGTGGTCCCCCAGCTGCCGGCGCCGAGGACTGTCAGCCGCGGCGCGCTCATCGCCGCGGCTCCGTCGGGGCGCGGAAGCCGGGATCGGTCCGGCCGATCTCGGGGCGGTGGGCGTCCGTGCGCGGGTCGTGGAGGCGAGCGGGCGGGGTGAGGCCCCGCAGCTCGCCGAGGAGGGCCGCGATGCGGGCCATGAGGTCCTCGGTGACGCGCAGGGCGGCCTCGTGCTCCGTCTCGCCCTCGCCGGCGGCGGCGGTGAAGGGCTCGCCGACGCGCATGCGCACGCGCCGGCCGCGACCGGGGCGCGGGACCGGGGAGCCGACGGGCCACAGCCCGCGACCGCCCCAGGACGCGATCGGCAGCAGCGGCGCACCCGTGGACAGGGCGAGACGGGCCGCGCCGAACCGGGCCTGCATCGGCCAGAGCTCCGGATCGCGTGTGTAGCTGCCCTCGGGGAAGACCATCAGCAGCTCGCCCCGGCCCAGCGCCTCCCGAGCGGCGTCCAGGGCGCCCACCGAGCGGCTCGTGCCGCGCAGCACCGGGATCTGCCGGGCCGAGCGCAGCAGGGCGCCGAGCACCGGCACGCGGAACAGCGACTCCTTGGCCAGGAAGCGCGGCGCGATCCCGGAGGCCTGCAGGAGGTGCCCGTAGCCGAAGGGGTCGAAGGCGCTGAGATGGTTGCCGCAGGCGATCACGGCGCCGGTGGCCGGGAAGTTCTCGGTGCCCTGCCACTGCGGGCGGGAGAGCAGCGCGACCAGGGGCCGCAGCGGGAGCTGCGCGAGGCCGATCACGAGCCCGGCACGACGGGCGGGCTCGCGGGCGGTGCCCACGTCCCAGCTGCGCAGGAGCGGCATCAGCGCGTCGATGACGGACCGCGACCCAGGGCGCGGCGGGAGACCTGGGAGGTGAGGGAGGCCGCGCGCCGGTCGCCGGACAGCGCCCGGCGGCGGATCGTCGTCGGCGCCCGACGGGCGAGCGTGTTCACGGCCGCGGCGTGCATCAGACGGCGCGGCGCGAAGGCGAGCCGCCCCCGCACGGTCTTGTACTTCACCGCCGTGGTCACCTGCAGCAGCTCCCCGCCGGGCAGCAGCGCGACGCCGATGCGGACGGCGAGCTTGTCGTCGTCGTCGACGATGAGGGCCTCCGAGCCCACCACCTCGTCGGCCACGAACTGCTTCTGCGGCGGCGGGACCATGTCGAACAGCCGCACCGCCTCGTCGCGCAGGGCGCGCAGGCCGCGGGAGCCGAGCGGGGTGTTCTCGTGGGCGAAGATCGCCTCGGCCCACACCCGCGGGTCCGACTCCTCGACCCCGCCGGTCGGGACGATCACGACATCGCAGTAGTCCGGGATCGGGATGTCCCGCAGGGCGAGGGAGCCGGCCGCTCCCGCGATCGGGGTGCTCCCGGTCCCGAGCTCCGCGTGCTCCTCGCTCACTCCTCTCCCTCCCAGTACTCGGCCCCGAGGGCGGTGAGCTTGTCGCGGAAGGACTCGTAGCCGCGGTCGATCAGGCCGATGCCGCGGATGGTGGAGACCCCCTCGGCGCCGAGCGCCGCGATGAGGTAGGAGAAGCCGCCGCGCAGGTCCGGGACGGTGATGTCCGCGGCGTGCAGGGCCATCGGGCCCGAGACGACCGCGGAGTGGTTGTAGTTGGAGCGGCCGAAGCGGCAGGAGGAGCCGCCGAGGCACTCGCGGTAGACCTGGATCCGCGCGCCCATGTCGTTCAGCGCGCCGGTGAAGCCCAGGCGGTTCTCATAGACCGTCTCGTGGAGGATCGAGATGCCGTCGGCCTGGGTGAGGGCGACCACGAGCGGCTGCTGCCAGTCGGTCATGAAGCCGGGGTGCACGTCGGTCTCCAGCGCGATCGCCTTCAGCGGGGTGCCGGGATGGTAGAAGCGGATGCCGTCCTCACGGATCTCCATCCCGCCGCCGACCTTGCGGAAGATGTTCAGGAAGGTCGACATCGGCTTCTGCTGCGCGCCGCGCACGAAGACCGAGCCCTTGGTGACCAGCGCCGCGCAGGCCCAGGAGCCCGCCTCGATGCGGTCGGCGATCGCGACGTGCTCGTAGCCGCCGAGCTCGTCGACGCCCTCGATGGTGATGGTGCGGTCGGTCTGCAGGGAGATGATCGCGCCCATCTTCTGCAGCACCGCGATGAGGTCCTCGATCTCCGGCTCGACCGCGGCGTTGACCAGCTCGGTGACGCCCTGGGCGCGCACCGCGGTGAGCAGCACCTGCTCGGTCGCGCCGACGCTCGGGTACTCGAGGTGGATCTTCGTGCCCTTCAGGCCGTTCGGCGCGGTGATGTGGATGCCCATCTCGCGCTTGTCGACGTGCGCGCCGAAGCTGCGCAGCACGTCGAGGTGGTAGTTGATCGGCCGGTCGCCGATGCGGCAGCCGCCGAGGTCGGGGATGATCGCCTCGCCCAGACGGTGCAGCAGCGGGCCGCAGAACAGGATCGGGATGCGGGAGCTGCCGGCGTGGGCGTCGATGTCGGCGACGTGGGCCCGCTCGACGTTCGAGGGATCCAGCCGCAGCTCGCCGCCGGCGACGTCGTGCTCGATCTTCACGCCGTGGATCGACAGCAGGTTCGAGACGATCCGGACGTCGGAGATGTCGGGAACGGAGCGGAGCACGCTCGGCGAGGTGCCCAGCAGCGCGGCGACCATCGCCTTGGAGACCAGGTTCTTGGCGCCGCGGACGGTGATCTCGCCGTCGAGCGGGCGCCCGCCGCGCACGTGGAATGTGGAGCTCATGGTGTCCTTGCCTGGAGGGACGGACGTCAGCACGCCCATATCTGACCGGCTCACCATACCGGAGCGGCCTGCCCGCCCCGTGGCAGGGGCGGGCAGGCCGCGAAGATGAGGTGGGACCTCAGTGCGTGTCGGCGGTGCGGGCCGGCAGCGTCTTCGGCATCCAGGAGGGGCGCTTCTGCTCGAAGGCGGTGATGTCCTCCTCGTGGCGGAGGGTGAGGCCGATGTCGTCCAGGCCCTCCATCAGACGCCAGCGGGTGTAATCGTCGATCTCGAACCGGAAGGTCGAGTCGCCCGCGCTGACCTGACGGTTCTCGAGGTCCACGGTCACCTCGGTGCCCGGGGTCTCCTCGAGGATCTTCCACAGCTGCTCGATGTCGTCCTGGGCGAGGATCCCGGCGACCAGGCCCTGCTTGCCGGAGTTGCCGCGGAAGATCTCCGCGAAGCGGGTCGAGAGCACCGCCTTGAAGCCGTAGTCGCGCAGAGCCCACACGGCATGCTCGCGGGAGGAGCCGGTGCCGAAGTCGGGGCCGGCCACGAGCACGGAACCCTTGGCGTAGGCGGGCTTGTTCAGCACGAACTCGGGATCGTTCGTGCGCCAGGCGTGGAACAGGCCGTCGTCGAAGCCGGTCTTGGTGACGCGCTTGAGGTAGACGGCGGGGATGATCTGGTCGGTGTCGACATTGCTGCGACGCAGCGGGACGCCGATGCCGGTGTGCGTGGTGAAGGCTTCCATGGCGGGGCTCCTCAGGCGTGGGTCAGCAGGTCGGACGGGGAGGACAGGGTGCCGCGTACGGCGGTTGCGGCGGCGACGACGGGCGAGACGAGGTGGGTGCGCCCGCCCTTGCCCTGCCGGCCCTCGAAGTTGCGGTTGGAGGTGGAGGCGGCCCGCTCGCCCGGGGCGAGCTGGTCGGGGTTCATGCCCAGGCACATCGAGCAGCCGGCCTGGCGCCACTCGGCGCCGAAGTCGACGAACACCTTGTCCAGGCCCTCCTGCTCGGCCTGCAGGCGCACGCGGGCGGAGCCCGGGACGACCAGGACGCGCACGTCGGGGTGCTTGGTGCGGCCCTCGAGCACGGAGGCGAAGGCGCGCAGGTCCTCGATGCGGCCGTTGGTGCACGAGCCCATGAAGACAGTGTCGACCTTGATGTCCTTCAGCGCCGTGCCGGGGACGAGGTCCATGTACTCCAGCGCCCGCTCGGCGGCGTAGCGGTCGGTCTCGTCGACGAAGTCCTCGGGGGCGGGGACCGCGGCGGACAGCGGCAGGCCCTGGCCGGGGTTGGTGCCCCAGGTGACGAAGGGCTCGAGCTCGTCGGCGTCGATCTCCACCTCGGCGTCGAAGGTCGCGTCGTCGTCGCTGCGCAGTGACTTCCAGTAGGCGACGGCCTCGTCCCAGTCCTTCCCCTGCGGGGCGTGGGGACGGCCCTTGACGTACTCGAAGGTGGTCTCGTCCGGGGCGATCATGCCGGCTCGGGCGCCTGCCTCGATCGACATGTTGCAGATCGTCATGCGGCCCTCCATGGAGAGCTCGCGAATCGCCTCGCCGCGGTACTCGAGCACGTAGCCCGCGCCGCCGCCGGTGCCGATCTTCGCGATCACGGCGAGGATGATGTCCTTCGCGGTGACGCCGGGCTTCAGGGAGCCGGTGACGTTGATGGCCATGGTCTTGAAGGGGGTCAGCGGCAGGGTCTGAGTGGCCAGCACGTGCTCCACCTCGGAGGTGCCGATGCCGAAGGCCAGCGCGCCGAAGGCGCCGTGGGTGGAGGTGTGAGAGTCGCCGCACACGACGGTGATGCCGGGCATGGTCAGGCCCAGCTGCGGTCCCACGACGTGGACGATGCCCTGGTCCTTGTCGCCGAGGGAGTGGATGCGCACGCCGAACTCCTCGGCGTTGCGGCGCAGGGTGTCGATCTGGGTGCGCGAGGTGATGTCCGCGATCGGCTTGTCGATGTCGATCGTGGGGGTGTTGTGGTCCTCGGTCGCGAGGGTCTGGTCGATGCGGCGGGGCTCGCGCCCCTCCTGGCGCAGGCCGTCGAAGGCCTGCGGGCTCGTGACCTCGTGCAGGAGCTGGAGGTCGATGTAGAGCAGATCCGGCTCGCCGTTCTCACCGCGGCGGACCACATGATCCGCCCACACCTTCTCCGCGAGGGTCCCCGCCATGTCGATCCTTCCCTGCATCCTTCGTGGGGATGCGTGCTGATGCGCCGTCGCACCCGGTCTCGGGCGCTGCACTCATCGTGGGCTGGTCCACGATCCGATGCACTTGCGTCTCACTCAATAAGACGGCAATATCGGAGCATGGACAACACCCCGGAGGAGAACGGAAGCGGCGTCGGCGTGCTCGACAAGGCCGCCGTCGTGCTCGGCGCCCTCGAGGCCGGCCCTGCCACGCTCGCCCAGCTCGTGCAGTCGACGGGACTGGCCCGCCCCACCGCGCACCGCCTCGCGGTGGCGCTCGAGTACCACCATCTGGTGGCCCGTGACATGCAGGGCCGCTTCATCCTCGGTCCGCGCCTCGGCGAGCTCGCCGCGGCCGCCGGCGAGGACCGGCTGCTGGCCTCGGCCGGGCCCGTGCTCGCGGCCCTGCGGGACCACACCGGGGAATCCGCGCAGCTGTACCGGCGCCAGGGCGACCACCGCATCTGCGTGGCCGCCGCCGAGCGGCCGATCGGTCTGCGCGACTCGGTCCCGCTCGGGGCGGCGCTGACGATGCGGGCGGGCTCCGCCGCACAGATCCTACTGGCCTGGGAGGAGCCGGACCGGCTCCACCGGGGTCTGCTCGGGGCGCGCTTCACCGCGACCCAGCTCTCGGCGGTGCGCCGTCGCGGCTGGGCGCAGTCGATCGGTGAGCGCGAGCCGGGCGTCGGCTCCGTCTCCGCGCCCGTGCGCGGGCCGAACGGGCGCGTGGTCGCGGCGCTGAGCATCTCCGGGCCGATCGAGCGGATCACCCGTCAGCCGGGCCGGCTCCATGCCCCGTCCGTGATGAGCTCGGCGAACCATCTCACCGAGCTGCTGCGCCGCGCCGGCGCCTGATCACCCGCGCCTCACTCCCGCTCGATCCACACGGGCGTGTTGGCGTAGCGCAGCACGTTCACGAGCTGGCGCGGCGCGGCGATCTTCCCGGAGCCGCCCTCGACCCGCTCCCCCGCCACGACCATGACGCTCGCGTTCTCGCTGGCCTCGACCAGCTGCTTGGCGTTGTCGGAAGTCGCCACGGCCACGCCCTTCACGAAGACCGAGGGGTGGCTGAGCGCGATCCGCTGCGCGGTGGCGGCGAGAATCTCCTGGGCCTGATCGGGCGAGGTGCCCGGCCGCACCACGAGGTGGATGTCCCGTCCGTAGGCCTCCGCGAGGTCGGCGGCGCGGGAGACCACCTCGGTCGAGCTCTCGTGGTGCACGAGGCCGACGGGGCCGTCGCCGTCGATGTTCCCCCGCACCACCACGACAGGGCAGCGGGCGCGGGCGGCGAGGGCGAGACTCTTGGAGCCGACGATGAGGGTCATCAGCCGGCCCAGCCCCCGCCCGCCGAGGACCAGCAGGTCCGAGCCCTGGCTCGCGTGGACCAGGACCGGCACGGAGTTGCCGTCGATCACCTCGGTGGTGATCTCGACCTCGGGGGCCCGCTCCCGCGCGAGCTCGGCGGCCTCGCGCAGCAGGGTGTCGGCCGCGCTGCGGAAGCCGGAGCCCGGCATCCCGGAGATCGGGTCGACGTTGACGTCGAGCTCGGTCCACACGAAGGCGTGGACGAGATGGAGCGCGCCGCCGACGGTGGCGGCATGGCTGGCGGCCCAGCGGACCGCCTGATCGGACTCGTCCGCGTCGAAGACGCCGACCGTGATCCTCGGAGCTGCTGTGTGCGTCATGTCACGACGATACTCTGTCTGAGCCGCGCGCCGACAGGACCTCGGAAAGGCCCTCGGAATGCAGAAGGAGCCGGCACCAGTGGTGCCGGCTCCTGCTCGTACCCCGTACCGGATTTGAACCGGTGTTACCGCCGTGAGAGGGCGACGTCCTGGGCCGCTAGACGAACGGGGCGGGTGCGAGATCCAGTGGATCTCGCCTCGTACCCCGTACCGGATTTGAACCGGTGTTACCGCCGTGAGAGGGCGACGTCCTAGGCCGCTAGACGAACGGGGCGCGGACCGCACAGCGAATGATCACTGCGAAGCGCTGGGGTACCAGGACTCGAACCTAGAATGACGGTACCAGAAACCGTTGTGTTGCCAATTACACCATACCCCATGGTGAGAAGCACTTTCCGCAGTCCTTCACGTTCCGTTCCCGGTGGTTCCCGTGGACTTCCCGCGCTGTTCTGCGTGCCGTACCGAGTGAAGACTCTACCGGCTTCTCCCGCGGAGCACAAAGCGAGAGGGGCCTTTCGGGCTGTGAGGCTCGGCACGCTGTCCGGCCGGGCCCCACAGCCCTGGCGCTCAGCCCTCCGCGGCGAGGCGCTCGCGGAAGGAGCGCAGGCGCGCGAGGCTCGAGGAGCGGCCAAGCAGCTCCATGGACTCGAACAGGGGCGGGGAGATGCGCCGGCCGGAGATCGCGGAGCGCAGCGGGCCGAAGGCGAGGCGGGGCTTGATGCCCATGTCGTCCACGATCGCGGCACGCAGCGCGGGCTCGAGCGCGGCAGCGGTGAAGTCCTCCGCCGGGACGGCCTCGACCTCGGCGATGGCGCGGTCCAGCACCGCGACGGGGTCGTCGCCGAGCTTCTTCAGGGCGTCGTCCTGGACCACGAGGTCCTCGTCGGCCACGAAGAGGAAGCCCATCAGGTCGCTCGCCTCGCCGAGCAGGTTCATGCGGGTCTGCACCAGCGGCGCCGCGGCGACGACGAGGGCGCGCTGCTCCTCGCTGACCGTCTCACCGAGCACTCCCCCGGACTGCAGGTACGGGATGAGCCGCTCGACGAAGACGTCCTCCGGCAGCAGACGGATGTGGTCGGCGTTGATGGCGGTGGCCTTCTTGAGGTCCACGCGCGCCGGGTTCGGGTTCACGTCGGAGGCGTCGAAGCGCTCGACGAGCTGCTCGCGGCTGAAGATGTCCTCGTCGGCGCTGAAGCCCCAGCCGAGCAGGGCGAGGTAGTTGACCATGCCCTCAGGGATGAAGCCCTGCTCCCGGTAGAGGAAGAGGTCCGCCTGCGGGTCGCGCTTGGAGAGCTTCTTGTTCCCCTCCCCCATCACGTAGGGGAGGTGGCCGAACTCGGGCACGCGCTCGGCGACGCCGATCTCGATCAGCGCCCGGTAGAGCGCGATCTGGCGCGGGGTGGAGGAGAGGATGTCCTCGCCGCGCAGCACGTGGGTGATGCGCATGAGTGCGTCGTCCACGGGGTTGACCAGGGTGTAGAGCGGCTGACCGTTCGCGCGCACGACGACGAAGTCGGGCGTGGAGCCGGCCTTGAAGGTGATCTCGCCGCGCACCATGTCGGTGAAGGTGATGTCCTCCTGCGGCATGCGCAGGCGCCAGGTGGGCTCGCGGCCCTCGGCGCGGAAGGCGGCCTTCTGCTCCTCGGTGAGGTCGCGGTCGTGGCCGTCGTAGCCGAGCTGCGGGTCGCGGCCGGCGGCGCGGTGGCGCTCGGCGATCTCCTCCGCGGTCGAGAAGGACTCGTAGATGTGCCCGGACTCCTTCAGCCTGGCGATCACGTCCTGGTAGATCTCGCCGCGCTGGGACTGGCGGTAGGGGCCGTCCGGGCCGCCGACCTCGACGCCCTCGTCCCAGTCGATGCCGAGCCAGCGCATGGCGTCGAGCAGCTGGTGGTAGGACTCCTCGCTGTCGCGGGCGGCGTCGGTGTCCTCGATGCGGAAGACGAGCTTGCCGCCGTGGTGGCGGGCGTGGGCCCAGTTGAACAGGGCGGTGCGCACCATGCCGACGTGCGGGATGCCGGTGGGGCTGGGGCAGAAGCGGACGCGGACCTCGTCGGGGGTCGAGGCAGCTGCGGGGGTGGTGGTCACGAAGGGTTCTCCCTGGAGGTTCGGGGGCGGGCTCAGCGGCGCACGAGGGGGTTGGACAGGGTCCCGATCCCCTCGATCTCGACGTCGATCCGGGCGCCGGGCTCGACGGTGCGGACGCCGGCGGGGGTGCCGGTGAGCACGATGTCGCCCGGCAGAAGGGTCACGACGGAGGAGATCTCGGCGATCAGCTCGGGCACGCCGCGCACCATGTCGGCCGTGGAGCCGGACTGGGCGGTCTCGTCGTCGACGCGGGAGGAGATCGCCAGTCCTGCGGCAGGATCGAGATCGGTCTCGATCCAGGGCCCGATCGGGCAGGAGGTGTCGAAGGCCTTGGCGCGGAACCACTGGTCCTCGGCGCGCTGGGAGTCCCGGGCCGTGAAGTCGTTCGCGCAGGTGTATCCCAGCACGTGATCGGTGACCTGCTCGGGGGCGAGGTCCTTGGCCATCCGCTTGATGACCACGGCCAGCTCCGCCTCGAGGCTCACCTCCTGGCTGTAGGAGGGCACGACCACGGGATCGCCGGGGCCGACGACGGCGGTGTTGGGCTTGAGAAAGTACAGGGCCTGGTCGGGCACCTCGTTGCCGAGCTCGGCGGCGTGGGCGGCGTAGTTCCGGCCGACGCACACCACCTTCGAGCGCGGGATGACGGGGGCGAGCAGCCGCACGTCCTCGAGCGGGAGGATCTTCCCGGTGGGGCGGATCTCTGTGTACAGGGGATCACCGGTGATGCCGTAGACCATGTCCTGGCCGTCCTTCTCCTGGACGATGCCGAACATGGGGTCTTCGCCGGTGGTGAATCGGGCGATGCGCATGCGCGCCAGTCTAGGCGCTCGCCTCGCCCGGCCCGGAGCGGGAGCGGCGGGATAGGCTCGAGCGCAGACGGACCGATCGCGCGACGGAGCGCGGGGAAGGCGGCAGACCGATGGATGTCGCAGGGAATGTCGCGCTCGTGACCGGGGGCGCCTCGGGCCTGGGGCGCGCGACCGGGGAGGCGCTGGCCGCGGCCGGCGCACAGGTCGTGCTGGTGGATCTGCCGGGCACGGACGGCGCGGCCGTCGCCGAGGGGCTCGGGGGCGGTGCGCGCTTCGCCCCGGCAGACGTCACCGACGAGTCGCAGGTGCGCGAGGCCGTGGAGCTCGCCGCGTCGCTCGGGCCGCTGCGGGTGGTGGTCAGCTGCGCCGGGATCGTGCAGGCGAAGCGCCTGGTGGGTCGCGACGGGCTGATGCCGTTGGCGGGCTTCGAGCAGGTGGTGCGCGTGAACCTGCTGGGCACGGTGACGGTGATGGGCGTCGCGGCCGAGGCGATGCAGTCGGTGCCGCAGCTGGGCGCGGAGCGCGGGGTCGTCGTGAACACGGCGTCGGTGGCGGCCTTCGACGGGCAGATCGGGCAGACGGCCTATGCGGCGTCCAAGGGCGCCGTCGCCTCGCTCACGCTGCCCGCCGCCCGGGAGCTCGCCGCCTCGAGGATCCGGGTGATGGCGATCGCGCCGGGCACCTTCGAGACGCCGATGATGGCGGGGCTGTCCGAGGAGGTGCGCGACTCCCTCGCGGCGCAGGTCCCGCATCCGAGCCGGCTGGGCCGCCCCGCGGAGTACGCGACGCTGGTGCGGCACATCGTGGAGAACCCGATGCTCAACGGCGAGGTGATCCGTCTCGACGGGGCGATCAGGATGGGCCCGCGATGAGCGGGGGAGCTGGTGCTGACCGCACAGCACGAGCATGTCCGGGTGCTGACGCTGCACCGCCCGGGGGCGCTGAACGCAGTCGACGACGAGCTCGCCACCGCGCCCGGCGACGCGGTCGCGGAAGCCGAGGCGGATCCGGCGACGCGGGTGATCGTGCTGACCGGGGCGGGCCGGGCGTTCTGCGCCGGGATGGACCTCAAGGCGTTCGCCCGCGGCGAGAGCGCCCACTCCCGCACCCGACCCGAGCGGGGCTTCGCGGGGATCGTGGGGCATCTGGTCGCCGTGCCCGTGATCGCGGCGGTGAACGGTCCGGCCGTCGGGCTCGGGGCGGAGCTGGTGCTCGCCAGCGACCTGGCGCTGATCGACCCGGCGGCGCATCTGGCGCTGCCCGAGGTGCGTCGCGGGCTGATCGCGGTGGCGGGCGGGACGATGCGCCTCCCGCAGCAGGTGCCGCCCAAGCTCGCGCTCGAGAAGCTGCTGACCGGGGACCGGATCTCGCCGGAGGAGGCCCTGGAGTGGGGGCTGGTCAACTCCGTGAGCGCGCCCGGTGCGGTGCTGGAGGAGGCGCTCGCGCTGGCGGAGCGGATCGCCGCGAACGCGCCGCTCGCGGTGCGGGCCACGAAGGATCTCGTGCACTCGACGGTGCACGAGGACAGCTGGGGGCGGCCGGCCTGGCGGCGGATCCGGGAGGCCCAGCAGCGAGTGTTCTCGAGCGAGGACGCTGCCGAGGGCGCGGCGGCCTTCACCGAGAAGCGGGAGCCGCGATGGGAGGGGCGGTGAGTCCCCTGCACGGCAGGGCGCTGCACCGCGGGCTGGACCCCGCCGCCGCACTCCCCTATGCTTGAATCCTCAAGCATTCAAGCGGGGAGCGCAGTCAGATGAGCATCGATCCTGGATCCATCACCTTCGGCCTGGACACCTTCGGGGACGTCACCGTGGACAGCGCGGGAGATCCCGTCGCGCCAACGCAGGTGATCCGCGACATCGTCGCCCAGGGCGAGCTCGCCGACCAGGTCGGCATCGACCACTTCTCGATCGGCGAGCACCACCGGCCCGACTACGCGGTCAGCGCGCCGGACATGGTGCTCGCCTCGCTCGCGCAGCGCACCGAACGGATCACGCTGGGGACCGCCGTGATCGTGCTCAGCTCCGACGACCCGCTGCGTGTGGTCGAGCGATTCTCCACGCTCGACGCCCTCTCTCAGGGTCGGGCCGAGCTCACCGTGGGCCGCGGCTCCTTCACCGAGTCCTTCCCGCTGTTCGGCTTCGCGATGCAGGACTACGAGACCCTCTTCGAGGAGAAGCTGGACCTGCTCGTGACGGCGCTGTCCGGCGAGCCGATCACCTGGTCCGGCACCACCCGCGCGCCGCTGAAGGAGCAGTCGCTGCACCCCGCGCTCGAGCGGGAGCTGCCCACCTGGGTCGCCGTCGGCGGGAGCCCGAACTCGGTGATCCGCACCGCCCGTCACGGACTGCCGCTGATGCTCGCGATCATCGGCGGGCCCGCGCAGCGCTTCGCGCCCTACGTCGACCTCTTCCACGAGGCGACGACGAAGCTCGGCGGGCAGCGCCGCCCCGTCGGCGTTCACTCCCCCGGGCACGTCGCCGCGACCGACGCCGCCGCGCGCGAGCAGCTCGCCCCGCACTGGATCCACAACCGCAACGAAATCGGGCGCGAGCGCGGATGGGGCCCGTCGGGGATCGGGGAGTTCCAGGCGGAGGCGGACCACGGCGCACTGTACGTCGGTTCCCCGGAGACCGTCGCGCAGAAGATCGCGCGGACGATCACCTCGCTCGGCATCGACCGCTTCGACCTGAAGTACTCGAACGGTCCGATGCCCCACGAGCAGCTGATGGAGTCGATCCGCCTCTACGGCATCGAGGTGATCCCGCGGGTGCGGGAGCTGCTGGCCGAGGCGCAGGCTCCCGAGGGATCGGCCTTCGACGAGGTCTGAGCGCCATTGCCCTTCGTCGCGGCTCACCGGAGCAGGAAGGCACGGATGCGCAGCTCGGCCTCCTCCCGGGTGATGCCGCTTAGGAGGTCGCGTCCGAGCGGGCTCTCGTTCGTGGGGTCCGGGCCGATCAGCGGGCGGAGGTCCCCGCGGGAGTGCACGAGGACCGGCGCGGGGCCCGCCGTCTCGTAGCCCGGCAGCGCGCTCGCGAGGCGCCCGGGGTAGACCGTGCGATAGCCGTCGTCCCCGAGGTGATCGAGGATGTCGAGGACGTCGTCCTCGGCCAGGGACACCCATGGCGCGTACTCCATGCGGCGCTCGGGGTCGTCGCGGATCGGCACGTGCATCGACACCCGCACGTACTGCTCGGCCCCCTCGGGGCGCTCGATCCAGCACAGGTCCTCGGTGATCTCGGCGTCACGGAGCTCGTGCGGGGCGAGCCGGAGCACGGGGTCCGGGACCGCGAAGGACAGCACCGGCCAGGGCCGGTCCCTGGTGCCGTCGGTGCCGAGGTGGGTCGCCGCGCAGGCGTGGCAGTCGAAGTCGATGCCGGTCATCGGGGGCTCCTTGGGTGGGGTCGGTCGAGGGGATGCCCGGCACGCTAGGGGTCCTCTCGCTCACCCTTCGACGGCACTGCCCCGGATGTGGACCACGGGGCATTGGGGAGGACCGGCCGATGGAGTCGGCCCGGCCCCACGACACCGACGTGATCCCCCAGGTGCGGAGGTGCTCGCGGAGGCTCGGGCCCCGAGCGCTCGACCTCCGACAGGGCGTGATCACTGCACCGGTACTCTCATTCGAGCTACGTCGGACGACGTCGAACGAGGAGCAGATTCCGATGGCGTCACGGGGAACCCTCCTGTACCGAGCTCGTTGGTCGACGCCCATGCAGAACTGCTGGGCACTGTTCCCTCTGCCCCCTCTTTCCCTTCTCCTGATCCTGAGCCCCTTCGGCAGTCGAAGCAGCGACGAGGGCCCTGCTTCCGACGCTTCATGGGTGTTCGACCTCGCGCTGGGACTTCTCCTGTCGTCGCCCCTGGGTCTGGTGCTGATCCTTGTTCTCTGGCTGAACAGCAGGACCGCGATGACCATCTCCACCGCCGGAATAGAACTGCGCAGACCCTTCGGATCTCGACAGAACGCATGGCCGTCGATCTCATGGATCCAGCCGAGCGAGGACTGGTACCTCCGAGGTGCCACCTGCGTCGTGACGACGGAGGGCGAGCGGATCACCCTACGATTCACCGCCAGCCGATACACCGCTTTCCGGAACGAGCCTCTCAGCGAGATCTTCGCCGTCATGGGCGACCACCGGACGATCCCCCTGCCCACTCGCGTGGCGATCGAATTCCACAAGCAGCATCTGCGAGGGGAATTCTGACAGGACACTGCGTCGCAGCTGAGTCGGTGCCGCAGGCCGACAGGGCTGCTCCCCCGGCGGTGCGGCATCATGGAAACGTGTCGTCGTCCCGCCCCAGCACCCCGGTCGTTCTCTTCCGCGCGCCGGAGCGCCCCTGGTCCCTGATCGTCGCGATCGCACTCGCCGTGCTGGTCCTGCTGCCCCTGGCGATCCTGGTCGCTGTGCTCGGAGCGACCTCGGGCTCCACCGCAGGGATCGTGCTCAGCCTCGTCGCCGGACTCTTCATCCTGCTGGTCAGCTGCATGTTCGTGATCGCCATGAGGCAGCGCTTCACCGTGACCACGGCGGGGATCGAGGTCGCCTCGTACCTCGGCACGCGCCGTCTGCCGTGGTCGCAGATCCGGCTGGTCCGTGTGGGCCCCGCGACCTTTCTCGCTCCGCGCGCCACCGAGATCGTCCTCGCGGACGGGTCCACCGTCAGGGCGCCCGCCACCTCGATGAACTTCGCCCTGTGGCGGGGAGAGATGCCGACGGCCCACGGCGCCGGCGGGACGTCGCCGACCCGCTGCACCCTCGCGGCGATCGACGCGCATCGGCGCTATCTGGCCGGGGAGTTCGGGCGGTGACGGTGCTGACGGCCGCGGTGGCCGCTGCTGCGCGCGCGGCGCACGAGGAGCGGGCCGATGCGCTGACCGCCGCGCATCGGGAGCGGAAGCAGCGGGGCGAGAAGCATGCGGTCGAGGACTTCCTGTTCACCTACTACCCCTTCTCCCCCGCCCGGCTGCGGCGCTGGCATCCCGGATGGCGGGTGGGATACGAGGCGTCGGCCGATCTGGATGCGGAGGGGCGTCCGGTCATCGCCGATGTGGACGAGGCGGGGCGACGGTCCTGGTACGTCGACGAGGCGGGACCGGAGGGAACCCCCGCGGTGCGGCGGGCGGATGTCGAGCGCTATCTGGACGAGCGGGCCTCTGCCTTCTCGTTCATGACGCGGCTGCTGCGGGCCTCGACCCTCACGCGGCGCCGGCCGGAGTTCGGCTGCTTCGGGCTGCACGAGTGGGCGATGGTGCACCGGGTCCCCGGGGGCGGACAGCGTCACGAGGACCTGCCGCTGCGCCTGACCCCGGCCGAGACCGATGCTGTCGTGGAGCGGGAGAACCTGATCTGCTCGCACCTGGACGCGTTCCGCTTCTTCACCCCGTCGGCTGCGCCGCGCAACTCCATGGAGCCGACCCGTGCGACGCAGGTGGACAACGACAACCCGGCCTGCCTGCACGTGGGGATGGACCTGTACAAGTGGGCCATGAAGCTCACGCCGCTGCTGCCCTCGGACCTGGTGCTGGACTGCTTCGAGCACGCGCGCGCCACGCGAGTGCTGGACATGGAGGCGAGCCCGTACGACGTGCGGCCGCTGGGCTACGGGGTGGTGCCGATCGAGACCCCGCGCGGGAAGGCCGAGTACGTACGGCGCCAGCGGGAGCTGGCCGCAGGGGCAGACGCGCTGCGTGAACGGATCCTCGCCGAGCTCGAGGCGCTCGAGGCGGGCGCGCCCGTCGCACGCTGAGACGCCGGAAGGGCCGGCACCCTCGCGGGGTGCCGGCCCTTCTCAGGAGTGGGGGCTGCGCTCAGGCGGCCGCCTCGTCGTAGGCGGCCTGCGCCTCGGCGCCGAAGTACGGGCCGTACATCACGTTCGCCTGGCCGTTGTAGCCGAAGCTGTTCACGGAGTTCTGCGCCCCGTCGCCGAGGAACCAGGGACCGCCGGAGGAGCCGCCGGTCATGTCGCAGGAGATGCCCTGGGAGAGGGTGCCGCCGATGGTGTCGTCGCTCGCGGTGCCGGAGCAGCTCTCGAGGGACTCGCCGTCGAAGGGCGCGGCGGCCGGGTAGCCGTAGGCGTCGTAGTCGGCGCCGCGCTCGCGGTTGAACGCGATCGAGGTGGAGCCGACGGCGTCCTCGAGGGTGCCGCTGCCGCCCTCGGGCTCGACGGTCGCGAAGGCGACGTCGTAGCTGATGTCCTCGCCGGAGACCCATTCGTCGGTGGAGACGAGATCGGTCGCGGCCCAGGTGCCGTAGGGGGCGTCGCCGTGGTCGTAGCCCGGCACGAAGACCCAGTTGGTGGCCCAGGTGCCGGCGTCGTTGACGCAGTGCCCGGCGGTCGAGACGGTCGAGCCGTTCGAGGAGGCGACGGCGTTGCCGGAGCAGACGTAGTCCTGGCCGCCCTGGGTGAAGAAGACCTTGCCGACGGTGTCCTTCTCGCCGGCGGCGGCCTTCTTGCTCATGCCGGGCGCCTCGGCGCTGCGGCCCTGGACGGTGACGGGCTCGCCCTTCTCCACGGCGTCGTGGGAGGGCGCGTCCTCGGGGGCGAGGTCGTCGGCGGGGATCGCGGCTTCCATGCGCTCGGAGGTCCAGTAGCCGTGGGCCTCGGTCTGCGCGGTGCCGGAGAGCTCGGTGCGCTCGACGTCGGAGCCGTCCGCGGTGGCGGCGCCGGCGCCGCCGACGGCGAGGCCTGCGACGAGGGCGGCACCGCCCAGGCGTCTGGTGCAGCGGCTACGGAGGGTGGAGTGCGTCACGGGAGTGCCTTTCGACAGCGGGACAACGGGGGTGGGATGACGGCCCTGCGGGGCCGTGACGGCACGCTACGTGACGTGAGCGAGGTCACTCCGTCCGAGAGTTCCCGGTCGTCCGCTTCTGTCCGATTCGATCTCCGGCGCGTCTACTACTCATCAGTAGTTTCCTGGCCACTGGAAGCTCCCCGAGGCTCGTCGCCGTCCTCGCAGGCCGCGGCCGATCCACTGGCACCGGCCGGCGGGGCGTCAGGATCACGCTCCCCCGCATTGTCACGATCCGGTAACGATCGCTGGAGCGGGGCGGGGCGGGCAGCGGCACGGGCGGCATCGTCCCAGTGCTCCCGCGCGCCCTCGCCGCGCTTCTCGGCATCGGTGAGGGAGGGGTCCTCGGAGCGTCGTGCGGGCATCGTCGTCCTTCCGTCGGCGGAGCGGGCGCGTCGAGCGTAGCGCCGTCCGTGTGCGGAGCGCCCTGGCAGACTGGGCCCATGCCGAGCCTGACGCCCTTCCTCCCCCCGCGCACCGCCGAGAACGCTCAGGACGCCATCGTCGACGGGTTCGTCTCCGCGCAGGAATCGGTCGGTCTCACGCTCTACCCCCACCAGGAGGAGGCGCTGCTCGCGATCGCGGCCGGGGACCACGTGATCGCCGCGACACCCACCGGCTCGGGCAAGACCACGATCGCCTACGCCGCGATCTTCGCCGCGATGGCCCGCGGTGAGCGCTCGTACTACACCGCCCCCATCAAGGCGCTGGTGAGCGAGAAGTTCTTCGACCTCGTCGCGCAGTTCGGCGCCGAGAACGTGGGCATGATGACCGGCGACTCCGCGGTGAACCACGATGCGCCGATCATCGTGTGCACCGCCGAGATCTTCGCCAACCACGCGCTGCGCGACGGTCCCGGCTCAGAGGTGGGGCTCGCGGTGATGGACGAGTTCCACTTCTACGGCGACTCGCAGCGCGGCTGGGCCTGGCAGGTGCCGCTCGTGGAGCTGCCTCGCTGCCAGTTCGTGCTGATGAGCGCGACCCTCGGGGACGTCTCCTTCTTCGTGGAGGACCTCGAGGAGCGCACCGAGCGCGCCGTGACGGTGGTGGCCGATGCGCCGCGGCCCGTGCCGCTGGACTTCCGCTGGTCGCTCACACCGCTGCCGGACACGATCACGACGATCCTCGAGGACCGCGACGCCCCGGTGTACATCGTCCACTTCACCCAGAAGGAGGCCCTCGAGCAGGCGCAGGCGCTGCAGGGCGGGAAGATCCTCAGCACCGAGGAGAAGGAGCGGATCCGCGAGCTGATCGGCGACTTCCGCTTCTCCAAGGGCTTCGGGCAGATCCTCTCCCGCCTGGTGCGCGAGGGCATCGGCGTGCACCACGCCGGCATGCTCCCGAAGTACCGGCGCCTGGTGGAGAAGCTCGCCCAGTCCGGTCTGCTGAAGATCATCTGCGGCACCGACACCCTCGGCGTGGGCATCAACGTGCCGATCCGCACCGTGCTGCTGACGGGGCTGGCGAAGTTCGACGGCAAGCGGATGCGCCTGCTGAACGCCCGCGAGTTCCACCAGATCGCCGGGCGGGCGGGACGCGCCGGCTACGACACCGTCGGTCACGTCGTGGTGCAGGCGCCGACGTGGACCATCGAGTTCGAGCGCGAGCGCGCCAAGCAGCGCGCCCGGGAGGAGGCCGGCAAGGCCCCCAACAGCGCGAAGAAGCGCAAGAAGGAGCCCAAGCCCCGCATCCCCGAGGGTGCGGTGAGCTGGTCCGAGGAGAACCTCACCAAGCTCGTCGAGAACCCGCCCGAGGCGCTGCGCCCGCACCTGCGGATCACCGCCTCGATGGTGCTCGCGCTGATCGCGCGGCCGGGCGATGCGGTCGCCGCCGGGCGCCACCTGATCATGACCAGCCATCAGACCCGTGCCCAGAAGCTGAAGCTGGTGCGCGAGGCGGTGGAGATCTTCCGCGGCCTGCGGGACGCGGAGATCATCGAGGTGCTCGAGGAGGTGGACCATCTGGGGCGTCGCTTCTCCCTGGTCGAGGACCTCCAGCTCGACTTCACGATGAACCAGCCGCTGGCCCCCTTCGCGATCGCGATGATCGACTCGCTGGACGAGGAGTCCGAGACGCTCACCCTGGACACCGTCTCGATCCTCGAGGCGATCCTCGAGGACCCACGCCAGATCCTGCTCGCCCAGCAGAACGCCGCCCGGGGCGAGCTGCTCGCCGAGCTCAAGGCCGACGGGGTCGAGTACACCGAGCGGATGGCCCGCCTGGACGAGGTGACCTGGCCGAAGCCGCTCGAGGAGGACCTCGAGGCCGCGCTCGAGATCTACGCCCGCAGCCGGCCCTGGGTGCGGGCCGAGGACCTCTCCCCCAAGTCCGTGGTGCGCGAGATCCACGAGACCGGGCAGACCTTCAGCGAGTTCGTCCAGCGCTACGGCCTGCAGCGCTCCGAGGGGATCGTGCTGCGCTATCTCTCCGACGCCTACCAGGCGATGCGGCGCACGGTCCCGCAGGACCTGCGCACCGAGGAGCTCGAGGACATGATCGAGTGGCTCGGGGTGCTGGTGCGCGGGATCGACTCCTCGCTGCTGGACGAGTGGGAGGCGCTGACCCATCCGGAGGATCTCGAGGACGGGGCCTCGGAGATCCGGCCGACGAGCCCCCGCGGCCTCTCCGCCCAGACGAAGGTGCTGCGCACGATGGTGCGGGCCGCCATGTGGCAGCGCGTGGAGCACTTCGCCTTCGAGCGCGAGGAGCGGCTCGCCGAGCTCGACGGCGCCTCCGGCTGGGACCGGAAGCGCTGGGCGGAGGCGATGGACGCCTACTACGACACCTATGACGAGGTCGGCATCGACGGCCCCGCCCGCTCCCCGCAGCTGCTGCAGATCACCGAGGAGTCCCGGCTGTGGCGGATCCGGCAGGTGCTCGACGACCCGGACCGGAACCACGACTGGGCGATCGAGGCGGAGCTCGACCTGGAGGCGACGGACGAGGCCGGCGAGCCGGTGCTCACGATCACCCACGTCGGCGACATCGCGGACCGCTGAGGGCCCCCGCCCGGGCCCGCCGTCCGAGGACGACGACCAGGGACGACGAGGGCCGATGCCCCGTGCGGGGCATCGGCCGTCGTCGTCAGCAGCGACCTGCAGCGGGGTCGATCAGTACTGCGGGTTCGCCTCGATCCGCTTCTGCGGGTTGGTCTCGATCAGAGGGTTCGTCTCGATCAGAGGGTTCGTCTCGATCAGAGGGTTCGTCTCGATCTTCAGCGGATTGGTCTCGATCCGCTTCAGCGGGTTGGTCTCGATCTTCTGCACGGAGACCGCGGCCTGGGGGTTGGCCTCGATCTTCTGCGGATTGGCCTCGATGGCGCCGGCGGCGCCGGCACCGGCGACGCCGAGCGCGCCGGCGAGCATGAGGCCGGCGGCGAACCTCGCCGCACGGCCGGCGTGAAGGGTGTTCTTGGACTGCGAAGGACGGAAGCTGATCACCGGACAGGTCCTCTCGGTGGTGACGGGGGCGGCTGGATGGGGGAGCCCGCAGGTGCCAGACTACCGTCTGTGAACGCAATCACAAGAGGTGACATGCGTGTCATCCGGGTACTTCCGCGTCCTCCGGGGACTTTCCTGTCCTCCGGAGGGAAGCGGGTCATCCGGGCCGGTGCCGCCCCGCCCTCTCCCGGGTGAGCGACTCGACCGCCGCGCAGGCCTCCTCGAGCCCGGCGCCGCGCGCGACCGCGGCGCCGACGAGGAACGCGGAGATCGGCGCCATCGAGCGCTGCACCCCGTCGGCGACCACTCCCGTCATCATGTGGACCCGGTCCACGTCGAGGTCCACGCCGCCCACCTCGAGGTGCGCGGCGATGTCCCGCATCCACGGCAGCAGCGTCGTCTCCCAGTCGCTCTGCAGCGTCACCGGTTCTCTCGCCGCCATCAGAAGTCCACCTTCTCCCAGCCGCGGCGCTCGGACTCGCGGCGCGGGTCCTTGCTCCGGTAGACGATGTAGGGACGGGTCAGGTAGCCGACCGGTGCCGCGAAGACGTGCACGAGGCGCGTGAACGGCCAGACCGCGAACAGGAGCAGGGCGCTGAGCACGTGGAGCTGGAAGAAGATCGGCGCCTGGCCCATCAGCTCCGTCGAGGGCTGCAGGGTCCAGAACTGCCGGAACCAGATCGAGACGCCCTCGCGGTAGTCGTAGTCGCCGAAGGTGGTGTGCACGAGGGTAGCGAGCACGCCGAAGGCGATCACGAGGGAGAGCAGCAGGTACATGATCTTGTCGCCGACGGTGGTCGCGCCGAAGACGCGCGTGTTCGTGCGCCGCCGGTAGATCAGGATCAGCAGCCCGCCGACGCAGGCGACCGCCGCGGCGAGGCCGATCGTGACCGCCATGAGGTGGTAGACGTGATCGGAGATGCCGACGAAGCGGGTCCAGGACTTCGGGATCCCGAGGCCCACCACGTGGCCGACGAAGATCCCGATGATCCCGAGGTGGAACATCGGCGAGCCGATCGAGAGCAGCTTCGACTCGTAGATCTGGCTGGAGCGGGTGGTCCAGCCGAAGCGGTCGGCGCGGAAGCGCCACACGTGTCCCAGCACGAAGACCGCCAGCACCATGTAGGGCAGCACCACCCACAGCAGCAGGTCGAGGGTCGAGGTGTCGTTCATGAGGGGCGTCCTCTCAGCAGGTCCAGCGGGACGGGTCCGGGGGCGGTGGCCCGGGAGTCGCAGCCGTTCGCGGCGAAGGTCTGACCGGCCAGCGCCCCGGCGTCGGCGTCGAGGCCGTAGCCGTCCAGGCCCACGGTCTCCTCGTCGGGGCCCTCCTCGGCCAGGCGGAGCACGGCGGCGCGGTCGTCGGCGTCCAGCGGCGGCAGCGTCCCGCACAGGGCGAGCAGCGCACCGTGCCAGGGCGAGGAGATCTCCTCCAGGTGGAGGCGCAGCAGCTCCACGCCCGGGCGGTTGCCGCGCAGGATCTTCGCGCCGCGCTCCGGGTCGTGGCCCGCGGCGTACTCGAGCACGAGCGGCAGATGGTCGGGCAGCTCCTGCTCGCCGACCTCGACCCCTGCGGCGCGGAAGTCCTGCTTGATGCGCAGCAGCGCCATCCCGCGGCGGCGGGTGTCGCCGTGGCTGAAGTAGGTCAGGTGCAGGCATCCCCGGCGGCGGGTGTCGAAGGTGTCGACGTACTGCTCCTGGACGAGGACGGGATCCGCCTCCTGCAGGGCGTGGAGGGTGCTGCGCAGCTGGGTGCGGCCCGGTTCGGGCAGGTGCTCCACGAGCTCGGCCACCTGCCCGAGCCGCGAGAGGGTCGCCTCGTCGGGGTAGGTCAGCAGCCAGGAGACCGCGAGCCAGGTGGCGCGCAGCTGCGGGGTCGTGAGGCCGGAGGCGTGCAGGAGGTCCTTCGGCGAGCGCACCCGCTTCGGGGCGAGGGTCGCGGCGCCCGTTCCCCCGCCGTCCGCCGCGGGCGCGCCGTCGGCCGAGCGCCTGCCGAGCAGGCGGGCGAGGGCGCCCATCAGGCACCTCCCGTCGCCGGCTCGGGGAAGAGCCCGTCGGGGCGGCCGCGGCCGTCCCAGTTCAGCAGGTTGATTCGCACGCCCTCGGGGCGCTCGGGCCCGTTCTGCTGACGCTTGGTGGCGTAGCCGGGCCCGGACATGCCCAGCGACTCCTCCGGCAGGGACATGCTCATGCCGGGGCCGCCGGGGGCGTTCAGCGGGCAGTCGGTGCCGACGCCCTCCAGGTCGTGCGCGGACTCGTGGTGCCCGACGGGGATGACGTAGCGGTCCTCGTACTTCGCGATCGCGAGCAGGCGGTACATCTCCTGCATCGTCTCGCCGTCCATCCCGACGGCGTTCGCGATCCCCTCCCGGGGCTCGCGTCCGAGGTTGATGTCGCGCATGTAGGAGCGCATCGCCGCCATCCGGTACAGCACCCGCTCCACGGTGGGGACGTCTCCGGCGGTGAAGAGGTTCGCGAGGTACTCCACCGGGATGCGCAGCGCGTCGATCGCGGCGAAGAGGTTCTCGGCGTCCTCCGCGTCGTAGCCGGTGTCGCGGACGACGTCGACCACGGGCGAGAGCGGCGGGATGTACCAGACCATCGGCATCGTGCGGTACTCGGGATGCAGCGGCAGCGCGACCTCGTAGTCCTTGATGAGCTTGTAGGTCGGGGACCTCTGCGCGGCCAGCAGCCAATCGTGCGGGATCCCCGCGGCCTTCGCGCCGGCGATCACCTCGGGGTCGTGGGGGTCGAGGATGATGTCGCGCTGGGCGCGGTAGAGCTCCTTCTCGTCCCGGGTCGAGGCGGCCTCGGTGACGCGGTCGGCGTCGTAGAGGACCAGGCCGATGTAGCGCAGACGGCCGACGCAGGTCTCCGCGCACACCGTCGGCTCCCCCTGCTCGATGCGGGGGTAGCAGAAGGTGCACTTCTCGGCCTTGCCGGTGCGGTGGTTGAAGTAGATCTTCTTGTACGGGCAGCCGGTGATGCACATCCGCCAGCCGCGGCAGCCGTCCTGGTCCACCAGCACGATCCCGTCCTCCTCGCGCTTGTAGATCGCGCCGGAGGGGCAGGAGGCCACGCAGGTGGGGTTCAGGCAGTGCTCGCAGATGCGGGGCAGGTAGAACATGAAGGTCTGGTCGAACTCGAACTGCACCTTGTCCTCGATGCCCTTGAGCATCGGGTCCTTGTCCTTGTGGAGGTAGGTGCCTCCGAGGTCGTCGTCCCAGTTGCCCGACCACTGGATCTGGGTGCGCTCCCCCGTGATCAGCGACTTCGGGGGCGCGGTGGGGATGTTCTCCTGCTGCGCGGGGGCGTTGAGCAGGTTGTCGTACTCGTACGTCCAGGGCTCGTAGTAGTCCTCGATGCCGGGCAGGCGCGGGTTGGAGAAGAGCTGCAGGAGCTTCTTCAGCCGGCCCCCCGCCTTCGGGGTGAGGCGCCCGGAGGAGGTCAGCTCCCAGCCGCCCTTCCACTTCTCCTGGTCCTCGTAGCCGCGGGGGTAGCCCTGCCCGGGCCGGGTCTCGACGTTGTTGAACCAGATGTACTCCGTGCCGGAGCGGTTCGTCCACGCCTGCTTGCAGGTCACCGAGCAGGTGTGGCAGCCGATGCACTTGTCGAGGTTCATCACCATCGACATCTGGGCCATGACGCGCATGTCGTCTCTCCTCGTTCTCTCGGTGCTCAGTACTCGACGGGGGCGGTGCGCTTGCGGATCATCGTGACCTCGTCGCGCTGGTTGCCCGTCGGGCCGTAGTAGTTGAAGGCGTAGGACAGCTGGCCGTAGCCCCCGATGAGGTGGGAGGGCTTGAGCATGATGCGGGTCAGCGAGTTGTGGATGCCGCCGCGCATGCCGTCCCGCTCGGTCAGCGGCACGTTCACGGTGCGGTCCTGGGCGTGGTGCATGAAGGCGGTGCCCTTCGGCATGCGGTGGGAGACCACGGCCCGCGCGGCGACGACGCCGTTGCGGTTGGTGGCCTCGATCCAGTCGTTGTCGGTGATGCCGACGGCCTCCGCGTCCTCGACGCTCATCCAGATGGTCTGGCCGCCACGGGAGAGGTTCATCATGAAGAAGTTCTCCATGTACATCGAGTGGATCGCCCACTTGTTGTGCGGGGTCAGGTAGCGCACCGAGATCGACGTGCCCGCCTCGTCCTTCTCCCCGAGCGCCCGCTCCCCGAACAGGGCGGTCATGTCCAGCGGGGGCCGGAACACGGGCAGCGCCTCCCCCATCTCGAGCATCCAGTCGTGGTCGAGGTAGTAGTGCTGGCGCCCGGTGAGGGTGTGCCAGGGCTTCTTGCGCTCGACGTTGATGGTGAAGGGGCTGTAGCGGCGTCCGCCGGACTCGGAGCCGGACCACTCCGGGCTCGTGATCACGGGGACCGGCGCGGCCTTCGTGTCGGCGAAGTGGATGCGCTTGCCCTCGTGCTCGGCGGCGAGGTCGTGCAGGTGCGTGCCGGTGCGCTTCTCGAGGGTCTTGAACCCCTCGGTGGCCATGTGCCCGTTGGTGGTGCCGGACAGGCCCAGGATGAACTCGCAGGCCTGCAGGTCCGTCTCGAGCTTCGGCCGGCCCGCGGCAGGACCGGTGCGGTGGACGCCGTTCAGGCGGCCGAGCTCGGCGACGTACTCCTTGACGTCGTAGGTGATGCCCTTGGTGGTCATCCCGAGCTTCTCGAGCAGCGGGCCGATGGAGGTGAACTTCGCGTGGATCTGCGTGTAGTCCCGCTCGACCTCCACGAGGGTGGGCATCGTCAGGCCCGGGACCGGCTCGCACTCCCCCTTCTTCCAGTCGCGGACCCGGCCGTGTGGGGTGGCGAGCTCGCCGGGGGTGTCGTGCTGGAGGGGGAAGGCGACGACGTCCTTGCGGGTGCCCAGGTGCGTCTGGGCCAGCTCGCTGAAGCGTCGCGCGATCCCGGCCCAGGTCTCCCAGTCGGTGCGGGACTCCCACGGGTTCGAGATGGCGGGATTGAAGGAGTGGACGAAGGGGTGCATGTCCGTGGTGGACAGGTCGTGCTTCTCGTACCAGGTCGCCGCCGGCAGCACCACGTCGGAGTGGAGGGTGTGGCTGGTCATGCGGAAGTCGAGGGTGAGCATCAGGTCGACCTTCCCGATCGGCGCCTCCTCCCGCCAGCGCACGTCCCGGGGGCGCAGGTGCTCCGGGGTCTCCTCCTCCGTGGCGGCGGAGTCGACGCCGAGCAGGTGGCGGAAGAAGTACTGGTCGCCCTTGGCGGAGGAGCCCAGGGTGTTCGCCCGCCAGATCGACCAGATCTTCGGGTGGTTCTGCGGGGCGTCCGGATCCTCCGCGGCGAAGTTGATCCCGCCCTGCTTCAGCTGGTCGACGAGATACGGGATCGTCTCCTCGCCCGCGGCGGCGGCGCGGTCGGCGACGTCGAGGGAAGAGATGTCGAACTGGGGGTAGAAGGGCTGCCAGCCCAGGCGCTGCGAGAGGGCGACGGCGTCGGCCGTGGTGGTGCCCGCGAAGCGGCCCGCGCCGGTGGTGGCGGCGAGGGTGTCGGCGCCGAAGCGGTCGTAGCGCCACTGGTCGGTGTGCATATACCAGTAGGTGGTCTGGGTCATCTGGCGCGGGGGCCGCGTCCAGTCCAGGGCGTTGGCGAGGTGGAGCCAGCCGGTGATCGGGCGGACCTTCTCCTGGCCGACGTAGTGGGCCCAGCCGCCGCCGTTGACGCCCTGGGTGCCGCAGAGGTTGGTCAGGGTGAGGAAGGAGCGGTAGATGGTGTCGGAGTGGAACCAGTGGTTCGTGCCGGCGCCCATGATGATCATCGAGCGGCCGCCGGAGTCGATCGCGTTCTGCGCGAACTCGCGGGCGATGCGCGCCGCGGCCACGCCCGGCACGCCGGTGATGGTCTCCTGCCAGGCGGGGGTGTAGAGCGCCTCGGTGTCGTCGAGGCCGCGCGCCCACTGCCCCGGCAGGCCCTCGCGGCCCACCCCGTACTCCGCCAGCAGCAGGTCGAAGACGGTGGTGACGATCCGGCCGTCGATCTGGCGCACGGGCACGCCGCGCGCGACGTCGCCGCGGCCTCCCTGGCCGGCCGTGTCGAAGCGGGGCAGCAGCACCTCGGCGACGTTTTCGTGGTGGCCCAGCAGCGACAGGGCCGGGTCGAGGTCGCCGAGCTCGAGGTTCCAGCGGCCCTCCCCGTCAGCGCTGTAGCGGTGGCCGAGGGTGCCGTTCGGGACGACGTTCCTGCGCTCGCGCGGTCGAACATCATGGGCTTGAAGTCGGCGTGCTCGGTCGCGGCCTCGGCGGTGCGGTGCTCTCCCGCCTCGCTCGCGACGAGGAACTTGCCGGGCACGAGATTCCCGTCCTCGCGCCGCTCGAGCTGCACCAGGAAGGGCAGGTCGGTGTACTGGCGGGAGTACTCCTGGAAGTAGGGCACCTGCTTCTCGACGTAGAACTCGCGCAGGATCGTGTGGCCCATCGCCATGGCGAGCGCGGCGTCGGTGCCGGGGTGCGGGGCGAGCCACTCGTCGGCGAACTTGACGCTCTCGGCGTAGTCGGGGGCGACGGAGATGACCTTCTGGCCGCGGTAGCGCGCCTCGGCCATCCAGTGCGCGTCGGGGGTGCGGGTCAGGGGCACGTTCGAGCCCCACATGATCAGGTAGGCCGCGTCCCACCAGTCCCCGGACTCGGGCACGTCGGTCTGGTCGCCGAAGACCTGCGGGGAGGCGGGCGGGAGGTCCGCGTACCAGTCGTAGAAGGACAGCATCGAGCCGCCGATGAGCTGGTGGAAGCGGGCGCCGGAGGAGAAGGAGACCTGGCTCATCGCGGGGATCGGCGAGAAGCCGGTGGCGCGGTCGGGGCCGAACTCCTTCACGGTGTGGACGTAGGCGGCGGCGACGAGCTCCTCCGCCTCCTCCCAGCTCGCGCGCACCAGCCCGCCCTTGCCGCGGGCACGCTTGTAGCGCATGGCCTTCTCCGGGTCGGAGACGATCGCCTTCCACGCCTCGACCGGGTCGTGGCCCGGAGCCTTGGCCTTCTCCTCGCGGAACAGGCGCAGCAGCTCGGAGCGGACGTAGGGGTAGCGCACCCGGGTGGGCGAGTAGGTGTACCAGGAGAAGGAGGCGCCGCGGGGGCAGCCGCGCGGCTCGTACTCGGGCTTGTCGGGGCCGGCGGAGGGATAGTCGGTCTCCTGCGACTCCCAGGTGATCACGCCGTCCTTGACGTACACCTTCCAGGAGCAGGAGCCGGTGCAGTTCACGCCGTGGGTGGAGCGGACCACCTTGTCGTGGCTCCAGCGCTCGCGGTAGAACGAGTCGCCGCCGCGGCCGCCGACGCGATGGGTCTCGCGGTTGTCCTCGCTGATCCGCTCGGAGCGGCTGAACATCTTCCGCGCCCCGATCAGCGCGTCGAACACCGGTGAGTCCATGCCCGGCTCGGCGGGGTCCTGGCGGTCCTGGATGGTCATGGGAAGGCTCCTCCTGGTCGGGGACGACGGGTCAGCGGTGACGGATCAGACGGTGGCGGCGGCCCGGCGGGCGCCGCGGCCGACGAAGAGGGTGACGACGACGGCGCCGAGGGTGGCGATCAGCAGCAGGACGATCCCGAGGGAGTAGCTGCCGCTGCCGGCGTGGATCGCGGCCATCACCAGCGGCGGGACGAAGCCGCCGAGGCCGCCGGCGGCGCCGACGAAGCCTGTGACGGAGCCGACGACGGACGGGTCGGCGGCCTGGGCGACCAGGGCGAAGACCGCGCCGGAGCCGAGGCCGAGGCCGGCGGCCATGACGATGAAGTCGATCGTGCCCAGCGGCATCAGCGCGGGCTGGAAGGCGAGCATGAGCGCGGCGAGGGCCACGGCCACGTAGGAGATCAGCAGCGTGCGCACGGCGCCGATCCGGTCCGAGAGGGTTCCGCCGAGCGGGCGCATGATCACCGCGACGATGACGAAGCCGGCCATGCGGAAGGAGGCGTCGGCCGTGGTGAGGCCGTACCAGTTCTTCAGCATCGTGGGCAGGAAGACGGAGAAGGCGACGTAGCCGCCGAAGGAGAGGGCGTAGAGGTAGCAGGCCTGCCAGGTGACCTTCTGCCGCATGGCGAGCAGGGTCTGGGAGAGCATGCTCTTGCCCGAGGGCTTCCAGGTGGGGGCGTCGTGCATGAACAGCCAGGCGAGAACGGCGTAGAGGACCAGCGCGACCGCGGTGACGATGAAGGGGGCGGCGCTGCCGGCCGCGTCCACGAGCGGCACCGTGGTGAAGGCGCTGATGGCGGTGCCGCCCATGCCCACCCCGTACAGGCCCGTGGCCATGCCGCGCTTGGCGGGCGGGAACCACGAGTTCACGAAGGGGACGCCGATCGCGAAGGTGGTGCCGGCGATGCCGAGGAAGAATCCGCCGAGCAGCAACGTGGAATAGGAGTACTGGCCGGCGAGACCGAGGAACAGCACCGGGATCACGGTCAGCAGGGACACCAGCGGGAACATGAGGTGCCCGCCGAACCGGTCGGAGAGGCCGCCCATCAGGATCCGGCCCAGGGAGCCGACCAGGACCGGCAGCGCCACGATCAGCGAGGCATCCTGCGCCAGACCCTGCTCGACATAGACCGGGCCCAGCGGGCTGAGCAGCGCCCAAGCCCAGAAGTTCACCCCGAAACCGAGGGTGACCAGCAGGAGCGCTCTCCAGGCTCCGGGCGGGACGGTGTCCTGGGCGGTGGTCGTCGTGGCGGCGGAGGACGGGGACCCGGTCATCGAGTGGCTCCTCGGACGTGTGCGGAAACGAAGGTCGAGCACTGCTCGACGACGCACCGCAGAGGGGAACTGTACGTCGTAAGCATTCTCGGCCCGTGCGGCCACCCTAGAGGACTTCAGTCCCGGAAATGACTGTTCCCGGAGAAACCCGCAAGTTTCCACCGGAATGCAACGAATTCCGCGACCCAAGGGTCACGGAATTCGTCAGCATCGGGCCCTCACGGACTCATCCCGGGGCGTCGAGCTCCAGGTCCACCATCAGCTCCGCAGCGATCGTCTCGAGCGCCTCGCGCACGTCCGCCTCGTCGGACTCGGTCGGGAGGCGGAGCTCGGCCTCGGCCTCGAAGAGCATGCCGCCGCCCTCGGGCGCCTCACGGGTCCAGGAGCGCAGTCCGTCGATGGTCGCGCCCTGAGAGCGCAGTGCCGTGGTGACCTCGCGGACCATGCCGGTGCGGTCCTGGCCCAGCAGGTGCAGGCGGAGGGCGCGGGCGGGACCGGGCGGAGCGGTCTGCTCGGCGACGGCGGCCTCCACCGCGAGCCCGATCTCGGCCTCGAGGCCCTCGAGCGCGGAGAGGAAGCCCTGGACCGACTCGTCGGGGAGGTCCACCTGCACGATGCCGGCGAACTTCCCGGCCAGCAGCGCGAGCTGGCTGTCCACCCAGCTGCCGCCGTGCTCGTCGACGGCTGCGGCGAGGGCGGCGACGAGGCCCGGTCGGTCGTCCCCGATGGCGGTGAGCACGTAGGTCGTCATGGGAGTCACACTAGCGCTCCCCGGCGTGGGAGACCCCCGGAACACCGGACTTGTAGAGCCCGTAGGTGTACGCGTCGAAGACCGCCTCCCAGGAGGCCTCGATGACGTTGGGTCCCACGCCCACGGTCTGGAACTCCAGGCCCCGGCCCGAGGTGCGCACGAGCACCCGCGTGGTCGCGTCGGTGCCGTGCTGGGAGTCGAGGATCCGCACTTTGAAGTCCCGCAGCTCGAACTCGTCGACCTCCGGGTGGCGCTCCCGCAGCGCCTCGCGCAGGGCGAGGTCCAGGGCGTTGACCGGGCCGTTGCCCTCGGCGATCGCGACCTTCCGCTCGCGCTCTCCCCCGCCGTCGGCCCGCAGCTTCACGGTCGCCTCGGTCTCGAGGGTCCCGTCGCGGCCCAGCTGGGAGGTAGCCCGCCAGGACTCGACCGAGGAGTAGCTCGGCACGCGGCCGAGCTCGTCCAGCAGGAGCAGCTCGAAGGAGGCGTCGGCCGCCTCGTAGGAGTAGCCCTCCGCCTCACGCTGCTTCACGGTCCGGGCGAGTCGCGAGAGGAGCTCCGGCTCGTCGGCGAGCTCGAAGCCGAGCTCGCGGCCCTTGAGCTCGATCGAGGCGCGGCCGGCCATGTCGGAGATGATCATGCGCATGTCATTGCCGACCGCCCGGGGATCGGTGTGCTGGTACAGGTCCGGGTCCACCCGGATCGCGCTCGCGTGCAGCCCGGCCTTGTGCGCGAAGGCGCTCGCCCCGACGTAGGGGGCGCGGGGGCTGACGGGCATGTTCACGATCTCGCCGATCGCATGGGAGATCCGGGTGGACTCGGCGAAGGTCTCCTCGGGCACCAGGTCCATGCCCATCTTCAGCTGGAGATCGGCCAGGAGCGTGATCAGGTCGGCGTTGCCGGTGCGCTCCCCGTAGCCGTTCACGCAGCCCTGCACGTGGGTGATCCCCGCACGGACGGCGCTGATCGCGTTCGCGACCGCGCAGCCGGTGTCGTTGTGGGTGTGGGCGCCGAGCCGGGCCCCGCCCGCACCCGCCGTCTCGAGACGGGAGCGCAGGTCCTCGATGATCTCGGTGACCTGGTGCGGCAGCATGCCGCCGTTGGTGTCGCACAGCACCAGCACCGCGGCGCCGGCCTCGTGCGCGGCCACCAGCACGGAGGTCGTGTAGTCGGGGTCCTGGAGGAAGCCGTCGAAGAAGTGCTCCGCGTCGACGAACACCTCGCGGCCGAGGCCGACGAGATGCGCGACCGTGTCGCGGACCATCGCGAGGTTCTCCTCGGCGGTGGTGCGCAGCGCACCGGTGACGTGGCGGAGATCGGACTTCGCGACCAGCGTGATCGTCGGCGCACCGGAATCGACGAGCGCGCGCACCTGCGGGTCCTCGGTGACGTCGACGCCCGCCTTGCGGGTCGCGCCGAAGGCGGCCAGACGCGCCGTGGACAGCTCGAGCTCGGTCGCCGCGCGGGCGAAGAACTCCGTGTCCCGCGGGACGGCGCCCGGCCAGCCGCCCTCGATGTAGGTCACGCCGAGGTCGTCGAGATGGCGGGCGACGGCGAGCTTGTCGGTCACCGAGAGGGTGAGCCCCTCCTGCTGGGAGCCGTCGCGCAGGGTGGTGTCGTAGAGGTGGAAGGCCTCGA
Source organism: Brachybacterium atlanticum (assembly GCF_025669985.1). NCBI lineage: Bacteria > Bacillati > Actinomycetota > Actinomycetes > Micrococcales > Dermabacteraceae > Brachybacterium > Brachybacterium atlanticum. Next base: position 55,390 of record NZ_JAKJJW010000007.1, read on the forward strand.
TCGTGGGAGTGGTCATGGGCTGCTCACACCAGCCGGGTCAGCCAGCCGTGACGGTCCGGGACCCGGCCGTACTGGATGTCGGTGAGCTCCTTGCGCAGCGCCAGGGTGACCTCGCCCGAGCCGCCGTCGCCGACGGTCCAGGAGCCCTTCCTCGAGCGGAACTCGCCGATGGGGTTGATCACCGCGGCGGTGCCGCAGGCGAACATCTCGGTGATCTCGCCGGACTCGAGCTGCTGCTCGACCTCGCTCATCACGAGCTTCTGCTCGTGGACCTCGAGGCCGCGGTCCTCCGCGAGGCGCAGGATCGACAACCGGGTGACGCCCTCGAGGATCGAGCCGGTCAGCGACGGGGTGAGCAGGCGGCCGTCCTTCGTGATCGCGACGACGTTCATGCCGGAGAGCTCGTCGATCGAGGTGTGGGTCTCGGAGTCGAGGAAGAGCACCTCGTCGGCGCCGTTCTCCGCGGCCTCCCGCTTGCCCAGCAGCGAGGAGGCGTAGTTGCCGCCGCACTTCGCGGCGCCGGTGCCGCCGGCGCCGGCGCGGGCGTACTCGTCGGTGATCCACACGACCAGCGGCTGGACGCCGCGGGGGAAGTAGGGACCGGCCGGGGAGGCGATGACGTAGTAGTCCACGGTGTGCGCGGCCCGCACCCCGAGGAACTCCTCGCTGGCGAACATGAAGGGTCGCAGGTAGAGGGACTCCTCGCTGGTCGCCTCGGGCACCCATGGCTCGTCGGCCGCGACGACGGCCTTCAGCGAGGTCAGGAAGTCCTCGACCGGCAGCTCGGGCAGGGCCAGGCGCCGGGCGGAGCGCTGCATGCGCTCGGCGTTCGCCTCGGGGCGGAAGGTCCACACCGAGCCGTCGGCGTGGCGGAACGCCTTGAGGCCCTCGAAGATCTCCTGGCCGTAGTGCAGGACGGCGGAGGCGGGCGAGAGCTCGAGCGGGCCGTAGGGCACGACCTCGTCCCGGCCCCAGCCGCCCTCGACGGTCCAGCGGGCGCGGGCCATGAAGTCGGTGTAGTGCTGGCCGAAGCCCGGGGCGGCGAGGATGCTGGCGCGCTCGTCGTCGCCCACGCGACGGGTGGTGCTGGTCTGGGGGAAGGCGAGTGCGCTCACGGGGATCTCCTCGGCGGGGTTCGGCAGAGTCAGTGTGTCAGGTGCGGGCTCTCAGCGCCCGGTGATCGCGGCGACGAGGTCGTCGCCGATGCGGGCGGTGCCGCGGGAGGCGAGCGACGCATCCGCCGCTCGGGCGGCCAGGTCGTTCTCGACCGCGGCGCGGACCGCGGCGGCGGGCTCGATGTGGCCGAGGTGGTCCAGCAGCAGCGCGACCGAGAGCACGGTCGCGGTGGGGTCGGCCTTGTCCTGGCCGGCGATGTCGGGGGCGGAGCCGTGCACGGGCTCGAACATCGAGGGGAAGGCGCCGGTGGGGTTGACGTTCCCGCTCGCCGCGAGACCGATGCCGCCGCCGATGGCGCCGGCGAGATCGGTGACGATGTCGCCGAAGAGGTTGTCGGTGACGATGACGTCGAAGCGGGAGGGGTCCTGGACCAGGTAGATCATCATCGCGTCGACGTGGGCGTAGTCGACCTCGACGCCGGGGTGCTCGGCGCCGACCTCCTCGACGATGCGGCGCCACAGGTGCCCGGCGTGGACGAGCACGTTGTGCTTGTGGACGAGGGTGAGCTTCTGACGGCGGGCCTCGGCCTGCTCGAAGGCGTAGCGGACCACGCGCTCGACGCCGACGGCGGTGTTCAAGGAGACCTCGGTGGCGACCTCGAGGGGGGTGCCGGTGCGCATGGAGCCGCCGTTGCCGACGTAGGGGCCCTCGGTGCCCTCGCGCACGACGAGGAAGTCGACCTCGCCCGGCTCGGCCAGCGGGGTGGAGACGCCCGGGAACAGGCGGGTGGGGCGCAGGTTCACGAAGTGGTCGAAGCCGAAGCGGAGCTTCAGCAGCAGGCCCCGCTCGAGCACGCCGGAGGGCACGCCGGGGTCGCCGACGGCGCCGAGCAGGATCGCGTCGTGCTGCGCGAGAGCCGCCATGTCCTCGTCGGTCAGGGTCTCCCCCGTCCGGTGCCAGCGCCCCGCCCCGAGGTCGTAGTCCGTGGTGCGGACCGCGACGCCGGCGGGCTCGAGGGCGGCCTCGAGAGCGCGCAGGCCCTGGGGGACGACCTCCTTGCCGATGCCGTCGCCCTCGATGACGGCGAGATCGAGGGTGCTCGGGGCGGGGGTGGTGCTCATTGCTGGTGCTGCTCCTGAGAAGGGGGTGGGATCAGTAGACGAGGTCGACGGCGTGGATCGAGCGCGCGTCGATCGCGGCGCCCAGCTCCTCGGCGAACTCGCGGGAGACGGACTCGTCCAGGTCGAGGACCACGAGGGCCTCAGCGCCCTGGGCGCGGCGGACGCGGGAGACCTGCATGCCGGCGATGTTGATGCCGGCCTCGCCGAGGAGGGCGCCGTACTTGCCGATCAGGCCCGGCCCGTCCGAGTAGCGCAGGATCAGCAGGTGGTCGCTCAGCGGCACGTCGAGCGCATGGCCGAAGACGTCGATGAGCTTGTGCTCCTGGTCCACGCCGCTGAGCGTGCCGGAGACGGCCACGACGCCGCCGCCGCGCAGCGTGCCGCGCAGGGTGATGACGTTGCGGAAGCGCTCGGTGGTCTCGTCGGTGACGAGGTTGACGGCGATGCCGCGCTCCTCGGCGAGGACGGGGGCGTTGACGTAGCTGACCTGCTCGGTGACCACGGAGCGGAACATGCCGCGCAGGGCGGAGAGCTTCAGCGCGGTGACATCGCGGGAGGCGATCTCGCCGTGGACCTCGATGTCGAGCACCTCGGGGGCCTCGCCGGCCAGGGCGGTGAAGAGCTGGCCGAGCCGGTCCGACAGGGCGACGCCCGGGCGGACCAGGTCGTCGATCGCGCCGCCGGCGACGTTGACCGCGTCGGGGACGAGCTCGCCCGCGAGCGCCAGGCGCACGGACTTCGCCACCGCCACGCCGGCCTTCTCCTGCGCCTCGGCGGTGGAGGCGCCGAGGTGCGGGGTGAGGGTGATGTTCTCGAGCTCGAGCAGCTTCGCGGCGGTCTCGCTCTTCGCGGGCGGCTCGGAGGAGTACACGTCCAGGCCGGCCCCGGCGATCTGCCCGGTGCTCAGCGCGGTGTACAGCGCCTCCTCGTCGATCAAGCCGCCGCGGGCGGCGTTGACGACGTGGAGGTTCGGCTTCGCGAGCGCGAACTCCTCGGCGCCGATCAGGCCCGTGGTCTCAGGGGTCTTGGGCATGTGGACGGTGAGCACGTCGGCCTCGCGCATCAGCTCGTCGAGCTCGACGACGCGTGCGCCGAGCTCGGCGGCGCGGGCGTGGTTGACGTAGGGGTCGTAGGCCAGGAGCGTCACGCCGAAGGGGCGCAGGCGCTCGGCGACGAGCTGGCCGATGCGGCCGAAGCCCACCACGCCGACGGTCTTCTCCAGCAGCTCCACGCCGGTGAGCTGCTTGCGCTCCCAGCGGCCGGCCTTCACGGAGGAGTCGGCGCGGCCGAGGTTGCGCAGCGAGGCGAGGATCAGCGCGATCGCGAGCTCCGCAGCGGAGACGATGTTGGAGGTCGGGGCGTTGATGACCATGACGCCCGCGGTGGTGGCGCCGGGGACGTCGACGTTGTCCAGGCCCACGCCGGCGCGGGCGACGACGCGAAGCTTCGGGGCCGCGGCGTACACCTCCGCGTCGACCTGGGTGGCGGAGCGGACCAGTAGGGCATCGGCCTCCGCCACTGCGGCGAGCAGCGCGGGACGGTCGGTGCCGTCCACGCTGCGGACCTCGACGTCGGGGCCCAGGACCTCGACGGTGGCGGGCGACAGCTCCTCAGCGATGAGCACGACAGGACGCGTCACGGAATCTCCTCCGGTACGGATGGCGGTCGTCGCTCACGCCCTCGGGTGCGACGGGTTTCAGGGGACAGCGTAGTCCCGTGTCCGCCATGCGGGAACGAGGGTCAGGATGCGAGACCGTTGCACGAAGGACGGCGGCGGGAGCACCTCGTGGGTGCTCCCGCCGCCGTCTGGGGACCGGGTGGGTCAGCGCGCGGCGCTGCCCTCGACGTAGTCCGAGTCGATGGACTGCGCGCTCCAGGAGAACATCTTGCGCAGGTCCTTGCCGACCTTCTCGATCGGGTGCTCGGCCTCCTCGGCGCGGAGCTTCTTGAACTCCTCGGCGCCGTTGTCCTGGTCGTCGATGAAGCGCTTGGCGAAGGCGCCGGACTGGATGTCGGCGAGGATCGCCTTCATGTCGGCCTTCGTCTGGTCGGTGACCACGCGGGGGCCGGAGACGTAGTCGCCGTACTCGGCGGTGTCGGAGATCGACCAGCGCTGCTTGGCGATGCCGCCCTCGTTCATGAGGTCGACGATCAGCTTGAGCTCGTGGAGGACCTCGAAGTACGCGATCTCCGGCTGGTAGCCGGCGTCGGTGAGGGTCTCGAAGCCGGCCTGGACGAGGTGGCTCATGCCGCCGCACAGCACGGCCTGCTCGCCGAAGAGATCGGTCTCGGTCTCCTCGGTGAAGGTGGTCTTGATGACGCCGGCGCGGGTGCCGCCGATGCCCTTGGCGTAGGACAGGGCGAGGTCCCAGGCGGATCCGGTCGCGTCCTGCTCCACGGCGACGATGTCCGGGATGCCGCGGCCGGCGACGAACTCGCGGCGCACGGTGTGGCCGGGGGCCTTCGGGGCGATCAGCAGCACGTCGACGCCCTCGGGGACCTCGATGTAGCCGAAGCGGATGTTGAAGCCGTGCGCGAAGGCGATCGCCTTGCCCTCGGAGAGGTGGGGCTTGATCGAGTCCGCGAAGACCTTCCGCTGGTCCTGGTCGGGGGTGAGGATCATGATCAGATCCGCCCACTCCGCGACCTCGGCGACGGTCCCGACGGTCAGGCCCTCCTCCTGGGCCTTCGCGGCGGACTTCGAGCCCTCGCGCAGGCCCACGCGGACCTCGACGCCGCTGTCGCGCAGGTTCAGCGCGTGGGCGTGGCCCTGCGAGCCGAAGCCGACGACCGCGACCTTCTTGCCCTGGATGATGGACAGGTCGGCGTTGTCGTCGTAAAAGATCTCAGCCACGTTGTGCTCCTTCGATGGTTGCGTGTGGGCCTCGGGGCGATGGTAGCGCCCCTCGTCCTGCGATATGAGAAACGGTCTTGCTATTCGGTCAGCGGGGCGGGGTCAGGACAGCAGCGCGCGGTCGGTGATCGCCCGACCGCCGCGCCCGATCGCGACCTCGCCGGACTTCACGATCTCGCGGATCCCGAACTCCTCGAGCATGCCGAGGAGGGCGGTGAGCTTGTCCTGCGTGCCGGTCGCCTCGATCGTCACGGAGTCCGAGGCGGCGTCGACGACCTTCGCGCGGAACATCTGCACGATCTCCAGCACCGGGGTGCGGGTGGAGCTGTCGGCGGTGACCTTGATGAGGATCAGCTCGCGCTGGACCGTCTGGCGGGGGTCGAGCTGGACGATCTTGAGGACGTTGACGAGCTTGTTGAGCTGCTTGGTGATCTGCTCGAGCCGGTGCTGCTCGACGTCGACGACGACCGTGATGCGGGAGATCTCCGGATGCTCGGTGGGTCCCACCGCGAGCGAGGAGATGTTGTAGCCGCGACGGGAGAACAGGGCGGTGACGCGGGTGAGCGCACCGGGCTTGTTCTCCACCAGCACCGAGAGAGTCTGGCTGTTCGGCGACATGACGTAGTCGGGGGTACCGGTCGGGGCCTGCTGCTGGTTGGTGGTCATGCTCAGATGTCCCTCTCCCACTCGGGGCTCATGCCCTGGGCGATCTGGATCTCGTCGTTGGAGACGCCGGCCGGCACCATCGGCCACACCATCGCGTCGGCGCTGACGGTGAAGTCCACGATCACGGGGCGGTCGTTGATCTCCATCGCCTGGCGGATGGTGTCGTCGATGTCCTCGTCCCGCTCGCAGCGCAGGCCCGCGCAGCCGTAGGCGTCGGCGAGCTTGACGAAGTCGGGGATGCGGCGCGAGCCGTGGCCGGTGTTCAGCTCGGTGTTCGAGTAGCGCTGGTCGTAGAACAGGTTCTGCCACTGGCGCACCATGCCCAGCGAGCTGTTGTTGATGACGGCGACCTTGATCGGGATGTCGTTGATGACGCAGGTGGCGAGCTCCTGATTGGTCATCTGGAAGCAGCCGTCGCCGTCGATGGACCACACCGTCTTCTCCGGCATGCCCACCTTGGCGCCCATCGCCGCGGGCACCGAGTAGCCCATGGTGCCCAGGCCGCCGGAGTTGATCCAGGTGCGCGGGTTCTCGTACTGGACGAACTGGGCCGACCACATCTGGTGCTGGCCCACGCCCGCGACGTAGATCGAATCGGGCCCGGAGATCGCGCCGATGCGGGAGATGACCTTCTGCGGGGCGGTGAAGCCGTCCTCGGTCGCGGTCCAGCCCAGCGGGTAGTTCTTTCGGAGCATGTCCAGCGTGCCCCACCAGCCCTCGTAGTCCCGGGGGTCGGACTCGGCCAGGCGGGCGCGGAGCTCCTCGGTCAGGGCCTTGGCGATCTGGCCGGCCTGGCCGACGATCGGGACGTCGGCGACGAGGTTCTTCGAGATCTCGGCGGGGTCGATGTCCGCGTGGATGATCTTCGCGCCGGGCGCGAAGGAGTCCAGGCGGCCGGTGACCCGGTCGTCGAAGCGGGCGCCGATGTTGATCAGCAGGTCCGCGCGCTGCAGGGCCGAGACCGCGGCGACGGTGCCGTGCATGCCGGGCATCCCGAGGTGGCTCGGGTGGGAGTCCGGCAGGGCGCCGCGCGCCATGAGGGTGGTGGTGAAGGGGATGCCGGAGGCGTCGACGAGCTCGCGCACCTCGTCGGTGGCGCCGCCGCGCAGCACGCCGCCGCCGAGCAGGAACACCGGGCGCTTCGCCTCGAGCATGAGGCGCACCGCCTCGCGGATCTGCTTGCCGTGCGGGCGCGGCTCCGGGCGGTAGCCGGGGAGGTCCAGGGTCTCGGGCCAGACGAACTCCATCATGTCCTGCTGGGCGTCCTTGGTGACGTCCACCAGCACCGCGCCGGGCCGGCCGGTCGAGGCGATGTGGAAGGCCTGCTTGATGACCTTCGGGATCTCCGCGGCGTCCTTGACCAGGAAGTTGTGCTTGGTCACCGGCATCGTCATGCCCACGATGTCCGCCTCCTGGAAGGCGTCGGTGCCGATGAAGGAGGAGCCGACCTGGCCGGTGATCGCGACCAGCGGGATCGAGTCCATCTGGGCGTCGGCGATCGCGGTGATGAGGTTGGTGGCGCCCGGGCCGGAGGTCGCCAGGCACACGCCGACCTTGCCGGTCGCGTGGGCGTAGCCGGAGGCGGCGTGGCCGGCGCCCTGCTCGTGGCGGACCAGCACGTGCCGGAGCTTCTTGGCATCCATCAGCGGGTCGTAGGTGGGCAGGATCGCGCCGCCGGGAAGGCCGAAGACGACCTCTGCCCCGGCATGCTCGAGGGACTCGACCAGCGCCTGCGCGCCGGTCATCTGCTGTCCGGTCATCGGAACTCCTTCGTCGTCTCGGACGGTGGGCAGTGGCGGTGAGTGGAACATGCTCCCCGTCCCTCCCGTCGCGCCGTCCCGCGGGCCGGGCACGAAAAAGCCCCTCCGCCTGGGGCTCGGGGAGGGGCGCGGATGACGTCTCGAAGCGACGAGTGGGCGTCAGCCGCGCTCGGGAACTACGAGAAGAATCGTCTGCATGCACCCACCATAGGCCCCGGACCGTGGCCGGGGCCACCTGTCCGGATCGCGAGACCCTGCGGGCAGCCGGCGCATCGGCGCAGGCGCGACGCGCTTCGTCACAACGCGGTGTAAAGCCCGGAGGGACCCACCCCGACGCCCGACGAAGCGACGAAAGTCCTGCGCACGGCGTCCGGTCCTGCTTACGGTAGGGACGAGGTCACCCGCTCCAGAGAGGACCGTGCGCAGAGCCATGAACGCCACCGGCCATTCCCCCCTCGCCCCCGCCACCGGGACGCCGATGCCGCCCGGCACCCGCATCGTCGTGATCGGCGGCGGCATGACCGGGCACCGCTTCGCGGCCCGGATGCAGTCCCAGGACCCCACCGGCGACTGGACCCTCACCGTGATCGGCGAGGAGACCCAGCATCCCTACGACCGCGTGCACCTCTCGGACTGGTTCGGCCACCGCCGCGCCGAGATGCTCGCCCTGGACACCGGGGTCTGGGCCGACCCGCGGATCACGCTGGTCACGGGCGACGCCGCCGAGAGCGTGGACCGCTCCGCGCACACCGTCACCTGCGCCTCCGGCACCGTCCACGAGTACGACCGGCTCGTGCTCGCCACCGGCTCCTGGGCCTGGGCGCCCCGCGCCGAGGGCAAGGACCTGCCCGGCTCCTTCAGCTATCGCACGGTCGACGACGTCGAGTCCCTCGCCGCCTGGGTCGCCGAGCGCGGCGAGGCGCTGGGCCGCGAGGTCCGCGGCGTCGTCGTCGGCGGCGGCGTGCTCGGCCTCGAGGCCGCGGCCGCGCTGCAGGACCTCGGCGCCCGCTCCACCGTGGTCGAGTTCGCGGACCGGCTGATGGCCGTCCAGCTCGACGACGGCGGCGGCGAGATGCTGCGGCTGCTCATCCAGGACAAGGGCATCGAGGTGCGCACCGGCGTGGGCGCGACCGCCTTCCGTCCCGCCGAGGACGGCGCGATCGGCACCGCGGAGCTCACCGACGGCAGCGAGCTGCCCGCCGACGTCGTCGTCTTCTCCACCGGCATCCGCCCCCGCGACCGGATCGGCCGCGAGGCCGGCCTCGCCGTCGGCGAGCGCGGAGGCATCGTGGTGGGCGAGAGCTGCCAGACCTCCGACCCGGACATCTGGGCGATCGGCGAGTGCGCCTCCTTCGACGGGGTGTGCGCGGGCCTGATCGCCCCCGGCAACGACATGGCCGACGTGGTCGCCGACCGGTTCCTCGGCGGCACCCGCACCCACCAGCGCGGCGAGGACGGCACGAAGCTCAAGGGCGTGGGCGTTGACGCCGCCGCCTTCGGCGACGTCAACGCCATGACCCCCGACGCGCTCGAGGTGTCCTTCGTCGACCCCGTGCACCGCCAGTACCGCAAGCTCGTGATGAGCGACGACGCGACGACCCTGCTCGGCGGCGTGTTCGTCGGCGACATCGCGCTGTACTCGCAGCTGCGCCCGATGACCGGGCGGGCCCTGGGCGCCGACCCCTCCGCGGTGATCGCGCCGGAGGGCGCGGGCGATGCGCTCGCGGGCGCGGAGATGCCGGACGACGCGGTGATCTGCTCGTGCAACAACGTCTCCGCGGGCACGGTGCGCCACGCCGTGAACGAGCAGGGCTGCCACACGGTCGGCGCGATCAAGGAGTGCACCACCGCCGGCACCGTGTGCGGCTCCTGCGTCCCGTCGCTGACGAAGCTGCTGAACCAGGAGCTGGCCAAGAGCGGCATCGAGGTCTCCCGCGCGCTGTGCGAGCACTTCGACCACTCCCGCGCCGAGCTGTACAGGCTCGTCGAGGAGGGCGGCCAGGAGACCTTCACCGAGGTCGTCGCCGCGCACGGCACCGGGGCGGGTCGCGGCTGCGCGGTCTGCCGCCCCACGGTCGCCTCGATCCTGTCCTCGCTCGGCGCTCTCTCCGGTAAGCGTCACAGCCCGGTGGGCCGTCAGCTCGGCTCGCTGCAGGACACCAACGACCACGTCATGGCGAACATCCAGAAGGACGGCACCTACTCGGTGATCCCCGCGATGCCCGCCGGCGAGGTCACCCCCGAGAAGCTTCTCGTCTTCGCGCAGGTGGCGAAGGACTACGGCCTGTACGTGAAGGTCAACGGCGCCCAGCGGATCGGCATGTTCGGGGCCCGGCTCGAACAGCTGCCGAAGATCTGGGAGCGCCTGGTCGAGGCCGGCTTCGAGTCCGGCCACGCCTACGGGAAGTCGCTGCGGATGGTGAAGAGCTGCCTGGGCACCAACTGGTGCCGCTACGGCGTGGGCGACTCGACCGCGATGGCCTCGCACCTCGAACGCCGCTATCGGGGGCTGCGCTCCCCGCACAAGATCAAGATCGGCGTCTCGGGCTGTGCGCGCGAGTGCGCGGAGGCGCAGGCGAAGGACGTCGGCGTGATCGCCACGCACCGCGGCTGGAACCTGTACGTGGGCGGGAACGGCGGCGCCCAGCCCGCCCATGCGCAGCTGCTCGTCGAGGACCTCGACGACGAGACCCTGCAGCGCTGCATCGACCGCTTCCTCATCCTCTACATCCGCGAGGCGGACAAGCTCCAGCGCACCGCGCGCTGGGTCGAGGAGTACCCCGGCGGCATCGACGAGCTCCGCCGCGTGATCGTCGAGGACTCCCTCGGCATCGGCGAGGAGCTCGAGGCCGCCATGCAGCGCCACACCGACACCTACGTCGACGAGTGGGCCGAGGCGGTCAACGATCCGGAGCGGCGCGCGAAGTTCGTGTCCTTCATCAACGCCCCGGACCTGCACGACAAGACGCTGCGCTACGTGCTCGAGCGCGAGCAGGTGCGCCCGGCCCGGCCGGAGGACGCCCCGGAGACCACCTTCCCGACCCCGCTCGCGGCGAAGGAGCACGCCCTCGCCGGCGCCGACCACATCTCGCAGGAGGACCAGTGATGACCGCCCCCGCCGACGCCCTCGTGCCGATCTGCCCGCTCGGCGCGCTGACCCCGGAGCGGGGCGCCGCGGCGCTCCTTCCGGACGGCACCCAGATCGCGGTGTTCCTGCTGGACGACGGGAGCGTGCGCGCCGTGCAGCAGCACGACCCCTACTCCCGCTCGAACATCCTCTCCCGCGGCCTGGTGGGCACCCACCTGCTCACGGCCGAGGGCGAGGCGGAGGGACGGATCGTCCCCACCCTCTCCTCCCCCATGTACAAGCAGAGCTGGGATCTCGACACCGGCGCGGTGCTCGACTCCGGCGGCGGGGAGAAGCTGCCGATCGCGGTGTTCGACGTCGAGGTGCACGACGGGCACGTGCACGTCTCCGCCGCGCCGCGCCCCGGCACGGGCGGGGAGGCGTGAACGGCCTGACCGGCGCCCACCTCGAGCCCGGGGCCGTCGCCCTCGTGGGCGGCGGCCCCGGCGCCTGGGACCTGATCACGGTGCGCGGCCTGGACCTGCTGCGGCAGGCCGACGTGGTGGTCGCCGACCGGCTCGGGCCGCGCGCGCTGCTGGACGAGCTGGGGGCCGACGTCGAGGTGATCGACGTGGGCAAGCGGCCCGGCGCGCACTCCATGCGGCAGGACGACATCGGTGCGCTGCTCGTCGCGATCGCCCGTGAGGGACGGCGCGTGGTGCGGCTGAAGGGCGGGGACCCGTTCGTGCTGGGCCGCGGCGGGGAGGAGGTCCTCGCCTGTCGCGCCGCGGGCATCGACGTGCAGGTGGTGCCCGGGGTGACCTCGGCGCTGGCCGGTCCCGCGGCTGGGGACGTGCCCGTCACCCATCGCGGCACCGCCGTCGCCGTGCACGTGGTCAACGCCCACGGCGACCTGGGCCCCGCGGACCTCGCGGCGCTCGCCGATCCGGGAACCACGACCGTGCTGATGATGGGCGTGGAGTGGCTGCCGCGGCTGGTCGCCCAGGCGCTGCTGAACGGGATCGATCCCGCGACCCCGGTCGCGGTGGTGCAGGAGGCGACCCTGCCGGGCCAGCGCCAGGTGCGCGGCACCCTCGCGGACATCGAGCAGGTCGCCTGGGAGGCGGGCATCGGGCACCCGGCCGTGATCGTGGTGGGCCGGACTGCGGCGGAGGGTTTCCTCCGCCCGGAGCAGTCGGCCGCCGCGGCGGAGGCCCCGGAGTACGGCTCGGGCCGTGAGGCCGTCGAACTGCCGGAGCACGGGCCCGCTCCCGACCGCTCCCCCGCCCCGGTGCTGATCGGCTGCTCCCACGGCACCCGCTCGCGGGAGGGGCGGGACGTGCTGCGCGCCCTGCTGCGCCGGATCGCGGCGCAGGCGCCGGGCGCGGTGCGGGAGGCGTTCGTGGACGTGCAGTCCCCGGACGTGGCCGCGGTGGTCTCCGCCCATGCCCGGCCCGCCGAGGCCCGCACCCGGGAGGGCGAAGCGGTCGAGGCGGTCGTGGTGCCGCTGCTGCTCTCCCTCGGGTATCACGTCAAGGACGACATCGGCGGGGCGGTCGCCGGTCGTGCTGCGGCCGCCGCCGCGCCGCTCGGCCCGGACCCGCGGCTCGCGGAGGTGATGGCGCAGCGCCTCGCCGAGGCGGGCCTGCGCGAAGGCGACGCGGTGGTGATGGCGGGCTCCGGCACGCGGGATCCCGAGGGCGTCGCGCAGGTCGAGGAGATGGCGCGTCTGCTCTCCGAGCGGCTCGGCCGGGAGGTGAGCACCGGCTACGCGTATGCCGCGACGCCGACGGTCGTGGACGCCGTCGCCGCGGCGCGGGAGGGCCTCGCCGACGGTGCGCGGGTGGTGGTGGCGAGCTATGTGCTCGCCCCCGGCCATTTCCACGACCTGGTCGGCGCCTCGGGGGCCGACGTGGTCACCGCCCCTCTCGGCGATCATCCGCTCGTCGCCGAGATCGCGCTGGAGCGCTACGAGGCCGCGCTCGGGGCGTGACCCGTCCCGGCACGAGGAACGGCCGTCGGCCCCGGAAGGGGGCGACGGCCGTTCTCGTCGGGTGCGGGTGCTGCTCTCAGTCGAGCGGGCGACGGGTCGCGCCGTAGGTCGCCGAGCGGGCGAGGTGGGCGTAGACCTTCAAGGCCTGGGAGACCTTGCGGTCGCGGTTCTCCGGCCGCCAGGGCAGGGCACCCTTGTTCTCACGGCGGCGGGCCAGCTCGTCCTCGGGCACGTCGAGCTCGAGCAGGCGCTTGTCGACGTCGATGATGATCCTGTCGCCGTCCTCGATGAGGCCGATCAGCCCGCCCTCGGCCGCCTCCGGGGAGATGTGGCCGATGGAGACGCCGCTGGTGCCGCCGGAGAAGCGGCCGTCGGTGATCAGCGCGCAGGTCTTCCCGAGGCCCCGTCCCTTGAGGAAGGAGGTGGGGTAGAGCATCTCCTGCATTCCGGGGCCGCCCTTGGGGCCCTCGTAGCGGATGACCACCACGTCGCCGGCCTTCACGGTCTTGTCCAGGATCTTCTGGACCGCCTCCTCCTGGGAGTCGCAGACCACCGCGGTGCCCTCGAAGTGGAAGAGGTCCTCGGTGACGCCGGCGGTCTTGAACACGGCGCCGTCGCGGGCGAGGTTGCCCTTGAGCACGGCGAGGCCGCCGTCCTTGGTGTGGGCGTGGGGGACGGCGCGGACCACGCCGTTCTCGCCGTCGAGGTCGAGCTCGTCCCAGGTGTTCGTGGTGGAGAAGGCCTGGGTGGTGCGCACGCCGCCGGGGGCGGCGTGGAAGAGGGCCTCGGCCTTCTTCGAGGCCTTGCCGCCGCGCACGTCCCACTCGGTCAGCCAGCTGGTGAGGTCCGGGGAGTGGACGGTATGGACGGTGTGGTCCAGCAGCCCGGCACGGTCCAGCTCGCCGAGGATCGCGGGGATGCCGCCGGCGCGGTGGACGTCCTCGACGTGGGCGGTGCCGTTGGGGGCGACCTTCGACAGCGTCGGCACGGAGCGGGAGATGCGGTCGATGTCGTCGAGGCCGAAGTCGACGCCGGCCTCGATCGCGACGGCGAGGATGTGCAGGATCGTGTTGGTCGAGCCGCCCATCGCCACGTCCATGGCCATCGCGTTGGAGAACGCGGCCTTGGTCGCGATCGAGCGGGGCAGGACCGACTCGTCGTCCTCCTCGTAGTAGCGCGTGGCGAGCTCGACGATCTTCCGCCCCGCCTCGAGGAAGAGCTCCTTGCGGAAGGCGTGGGTGGCGAGGGTGGTGCCGTTGCCGGGCAGGGACAGGCCCAGCACCTCGGTGAGGCAGTTCATCGAGTTCGCGGTGAACATGCCTGAGCAGGAGCCGCAGGTGGGGCAGGCGTTCTCCTCCACCTCGGCGAGCTGCGCGTCGGTGATCGAGTCGTTCGCGGACAGCGACATCGCATCGACCAGGTCGATCCGGTTCTCGGTGACGCCCTCGACGGGCTTGCCGGACTCGGAGGGGCCGCCGGAGACGAAGATGACCGGGATGTTCAGGCGCATCGCGGCCATGAGGTGGCCGGGGGTGATCTTGTCGCAGTTCGAGATGCACACCAGCGCGTCGGCGGTGTGGGCGTTGACCATGTACTCGATCGAGTCGGCGATGAGGTCTCGGCTGGGCAGCGAGTAGAGCATGCCGCCGTGGCCCATGGCGATGCCGTCGTCGACGGCGATGGTGTTGAACTCCTTGGAGACGCCGCCGGCCTCCTCGACCGCGCTCGCGACCAGGTCACCCATGTTCTTGAGGTGGACGTGGCCGGGGACGAACTGCGTGTACGAGTTCGCGATCGCGATGATCGGCTTGCCGAAGTCGCCGCTCTTCATGCCGGTGGCGCGCCAGAGGGCGCGGGCGCCTGCCATGTTGCGGCCGTGGGTCGAGGTGCGGGAACGGAGCTGAGCCATGCCCGTCATGCTACGCCGCCATTCGAGATGGCGGTGTCACCATCCGGACGCCGGACGGGGATCACACTGGTCACCGCTCAGACGATCGCCCCCACCCTCGCGACGGGGTTGCCCATCCTCCCGGCGTACAGCAGCGAGGAGGCCTGGTCGCCGAGATCCACCATCTGCAGGGTGTTGCGCAGCTGGAGACGGTTCAGGCAGGAGTGGGCGAAGGAGCCGGCGCGGAGGTCCACATCGCCGGCGAGGCCTCGGGCGAGGCCGGGGTGGTCGGCCTCGTACTCGTCGAGCACGCTCGCGACCTGGCCCCAGAACCGGTCGGCGGGAAGGATCCCGTCGGTGTCGAGGATCCCGGCGAGGTGGCGCAGCACCCCGTCGAAGACGTCGGTGAAGATCGACAGCGACTTCTCCTCCCCCGGCACCACGGCCCGCACCCGCTCCATGCCCTCCGGCAGGGCACGGCGGCCCACCACCGCCATCTCCTCGCCGATGTCCTTGTAGAACGCGCCGATCACCTGCTGCTCCCGCACGCGCAGGATGAGGTTCTCTCCGCGGGACATCACCACCACGTCGTGGGCGAGCAGCAGGTGGACCAGCGGTCGGAGATAGGCGCGCAGGTATCCGGCGAGCCACTGCTCGGGCGGCAGGCCGGAGGCGCGCTGCATCGCCGCGGCGACGGAGCGGCCCTCGTGGTCGCGGTGCAGGAGCGCCGCCATGGTGAAGACCCGCTCCCCCGGTGCGAGCTGCGCGACCGGGTTCTCGCGCCAGAGCGCGGCGAGCATCTTGCGGTGCGGGTTCGTGGTGCGGGTGCGGTGGTAGGCGTCGCCCGTGTACCCGATCGCGGCGCGCTCGCGCAGCACGCGGAAGCCGTGGTCCGAGAGCTCCGCATCGCCGGCCTCCTGGGGCGCGGGCCATCCGGACCTGCGCAGTAAGGGCTGCCTACCCTGAATACGCAAGGCGGAGTGTTCGCAAACCCGGACGCGGTCCGGATGAGAAGCGCCACGATGTCGCCGGATCGGGCAAAAGCCGTGGACACAGGCACGCGAAGGTGCCGCCCCGGGGGCTCCGCGATGGACAGATGTCCGTCACCCGTGCTCATGACGAGGGGCCGTCCCGGTGCGCCCGGAACGGCCCCTGTCATGCACGGCGAGCCAGGTTTCAGGCCCCGGCCGGGCTGCGCTCCGCCTGCGGGTCGCCATCCCCCTCGGGATCCTGAGCCCAGTCGTCGTAGTCCGTCTCCCCCATCGGCGAGGCGAGGTCCTCGTCGTGATGGTCGGCGCGGACGGGGAAGTCGGGGTCCTCGGCGAGCTGGCGGTGGAGGTCGGCCAGGCGCAGCTCCTCGGTCAGGGTGCGATGCTCCTCGGCGGCGACCTGCTCCGCCGTGGGCTCGTGGGAGCCCATGCCCACCTGGAGGTCCGACTCGACCTCGGAGAGGGCGCCGACGCTCACTCGGTAGCGGTGGCGCAGGATCTCCAGGCGCAGCACACGGGCGAGGAAGTAGGTGCCCAGCAGGTTCGGGACCGACATGAGGAAGAACATCGCGTCGGAGAAGGCGATCACGGAGTCCAGCGAGATCGCGGCGCCGACGATCACGGCGAGCACCCAGGCGATGCGGAAGGCGTTCTGCACCAGCGCGGAGCTGCCGAAGAGGAACTTGGCGCTGAGCTCGCCGTAGTAGGCGTAGGCCAGGACGGTCGAGAAGCCGAACAGGGCGACGGCGACGGTGAGGAGGTAGGGGAACCAGCCCGCGACGGTGCCGAAGGCGGCCGCGGTCAGCGCCACGCCGTCCTCCCCGCCGCGCTGGTAGACACCGGTGATGACGACCGCGATGGCGGTCAGCATGCACACACCGATGGAGTCGACCAGCGGCTCCCACAGGGCGGTGAAGCCCTCGGTGGCGGGCTCCTTCGTCTTCGAGGCGCTGTGGGCCATTGCCGCGGAGCCGACGCCCGCGGCGTTGGAGAACAGCGCGCGCTGGATGCCGATGACGGCCACGCCGATGATGCCGCCGGTGACACCGTCGGCCGTGAAGGCGCTGGTGAAGATCGTGGCGACCGCCGCGGGCAGCGCCTCGATGTTCACCAGGATGATGGTGAGCGCGCAGAGCACGTAGAGCACGGCCATCGCGGGGGTGATCGCGGAGGTCCAGCGGGCGATCTTCGTGACGCCGCCGAGGATCACGATCGCGGTGAGCGCGGCCATGACCGCGCCGATCAGCCACTGGTTGCCCGCGAGGAACTCGCTGCCGGTCGAGGAGGCGACGATCGCGGCGACCTGGTTGGACTGGAAGAGGTTGCCCGCGCCGAACACGCCGACGAGGGCGAAGATCGCGTACAGCACCGAGAGCACGCGGCCCAGGCGCCTGCGGCCGATCTGCGCGAGGCCGTCGCGCAGGTAGTACATGGGTCCGCCCTCGGTGGTGCCGTCGGCGTTGACCTTGCGGTACATGACGCCGAGGGTCGCCTCGGCCATCTTCACGCTCATGGCGAAGAACCCGAAGATCGCGATCCAGAGCGCCGCGCCGGGGCCGCCGGCCGCGATCGCGACCGCGACGCCGGCGATGTTTCCGAGCCCGACGGTGCCGGAGAGCTCGGTGGCGAGCGCCTGGAAGCTGGAGACCTCACCAGGATCGGTCTTGGCGGTGTACCGGCCGCGGATCACCTGGATCGAGTGCTTGAGCCCGGTGATCGGCTGGAAGCGCAGCCAGACGGTCAGGAAGATCGCAGCGGCCATGAGCCACACGACGATGATCGGCACGCCGCCGAATATCGGCGCCTCGTAGAACACGACGGCGCTGAGCAAGGCGGCGATGGGGCCGAAGATCGTCTCGACGGCCGCGTCTATTCCAGGCATCTGGGGGCTCTCCTTCGGCGGGGATCCGCCGGGTCGGGTACTCGGGGCCCGCAGGGCGCCGGTCACCGAGCAGGGAGGCGGCACAGCGGACGACGAATGACTGTACCCAGGGGTAACCTGCGCGCTCCGCCGCACGCCGCGCACCTCCCACTGAGCGGAACCTGTGCATGACATGGGCTTTCGCTCGTCACCTCGGCGTGCTTGTCCGACAATCCGGCTCGCAGATTCTTTACCCGTTCTTGACCTGCCCCGTGGAGACACTCACATCAGGGCGGCGGCGCGAAGGTCCGCAGCGCGGCGGCGGTCCGCGTCCGCGCGGACGCCCTCGGGCCATGCGCAGAGAGGACGGGCCGCCCCTGTGCGGGGCGGCCCGTCCTTCGTGCGCTGTGCGGCGAGGGCTCAGCTGACGCCGAGCTTCTCCATGATGATCTCGCGGACGCGGCCGGCGTCGGCCTGGCCTCGAGTGGCCTTCATGATCGGGCCGATCAGGGCGCCGATCGCCTGGACCTTGCCGCCCTGGATCTTCGCGACCACGTCGGGGTTGTCGGCGATCGCCTGGTCCACGGCGGTGGTGAGCACGGAGTCGTCGGAGACGACGGCCAGGCCCTCGGACTCGACGATCGCGGCGGGGTCGCCGTTGCCCTCGAGGACCTTCACCAGCACCTGCTTGGCGATCTTGTCGTTGATCTTCTTCGCGTCGACCAGGCCCTGAAGCTCGGCGACCTGCGCGGGGGTGATCGTGAGCGCCTCGATCTCGACGTCGCGGTCCTTCGCCACGCGGGCGAGCTCGCCCATCCACCACTTGCGGGCGGACTGGGCGGAGGCGCCGGCGGTGACCGTCTGCTCGATGAGGTCCAGGGCACCGGCGTTGATCACGTCGCGCATCTCGAGGTCGGTGAAGCCCCACTCCCCCAGCAGGCGGCGCCGGCGGGCGGCGGGCAGCTCGGGCAGCGCGGCGCGGATCTCCTCGACCCACTCGCGGCTCGGCGCGACGGGCACCAGGTCCGGCTCGGGGAAGTAGCGGTAGTCCTCCGCGTCGGACTTCGGGCGGCCCGAGGAGGTGCCGCCGGTGTCCTCGTGGAAGTGGCGGGTCTCCTGGACGATCGACTCGCCGGCGTCGAGCAGCCCGGCCTGACGGGAGATCTCGAAGCGCACGGTCCGCTCGATGGAGCGGAAGGAGTTGACGTTCTTGGTCTCGGTGCGGGTGCCGAGCGGGGCGCTCGCATCCTTGCGCAGCGAGACGTTGACATCGGCGCGGACGTTGCCGCGCTCCATCCGCGCCTCGGAGACGTCCAGGGCCCGGAAGATGTCGCGCAGGGTGCGGACGTACGCGGCGGCGACCTCGGGGGCGCGGCCCTTGGTGTCCGGGATCGGCTTGGTGACGATCTCGACCAGCGGCACGCCGGCGCGGTTGTAGTCCACCTGGGAGTGGGTCGCGCCGTGGATGCGGCCGGTCGCGCCGCCGACGTGGGTGTTCTTGCCCGCGTCCTCCTCCATGTGGGCGCGCTCGATCTCGACGCGCACGATCTCCCCGTCCTCGAGCTCGACGTCGACCCAGCCGTCGAAGGCGATGGGCTCGTCGTACTGCGAGGTCTGGAAGTTCTTGGTGAGGTCCGGGTAGAAGTACTGCTTGCGCGCGAAGCGGCAGGTCTCGGCGATGGAGCAGTTCAGCGCCAGGCCGATCCGGATCGCGTACTCCACGGCCTTCGCGTTCACGACCGGCAGCGAGCCGGGCAGGCCCAGCGAGGTGGGGGTGATCGCGGTGTTCGGCTCGGCGGCGAAGATGTTCGGCGCGCCGTCGAACATCTTGGTCGCGGTGCCCAGCTCGACATGGACCTCGATGCCGAGGACCGGGTCGTAGCGGTCGATCGCCTCGTCGAAGTCGACGGGGCTGATGTCGGTGGTGGTCATCGGGCTGCGCCTCCTGCGAGCTCGGGAGCCTTGGCCAGCAGCGGTCCGCCCCAGGAGTCCTCGAGCAGCGCCTCGAGGGCGCCTCCCACCTGGTACAGGCGCTCGTCGGCGCGGGCCGGGGCGAGGAACTGGATGCCGGCGGGCAGGCCGTCCTCGGCGAGACCCGAGGGCAGGGAGATGCCCGGGGTGCCTGCGAGGTTGGCGGGGATGGTGGCGATGTCGTTCATGTACATCGCGGTGGGGTCGTCGATCTTCTCGCCGAGGCGGAAGGCGACGGTGGGCGCGGTCGGCGAGGCGAGCACGTCGACCTTCTCGAAGGCGGCGGCGAAGTCGCGCTGTACGAGGGTGCGGACCTTCTGGGCGCTGCCGTAGTAGGCGTCGTAGTAGCCGGCCGAGAGGGCATAGGTGCCCAGCAGGATGCGGCGCTTGACCTCGTCGCCGAAGCCGGCGCCGCGGGTCGCCTTCATGACGTTCTCCGCAGTGGGGTGGTCCTCGGGGATCACCCGCAGGCCGAAGCGCATGCCGTCGAACTTGGCGAGGTTCGAGGAGGCCTCCGAGGGCATGATCAGGTAGTAGGCGCCGAGCGCGTACTCGAAGTTCGGGCAGGAGACCCGGACGATCTCGGCGCCGGCGCGCTCGAGCTGGTCGAGGGACTCGGTGAAGCGGGCCCGGACCTCAGGCGCGAAGCCCTCGCCCTCGAGCTCCTCGATCACGCCGATGCGCAGGCCCTTCACGTCGCGCTTGCGGGCCGCCTCGGCGTAGGCGCCGACGGGGTCCAGCAGCGAGGTGGAGTCGCGCAGGTCGTGCCCGGCGATCAGCTCGTGCAGCAGCGCCGAGTCCTCGACGGTGCGGGTGACGGGCCCGGCCTGGTCCAGGGAGCTGGCCATGGCGATCAGGCCGTAGCGGGAGACGGAGCCGTAGGTGGGCTTGACGCCCACGGTGCCGGTGACGGCGCCGGGCTGGCGGATCGAGCCGCCGGTGTCTGTGCCGATCGCGAGCGGGGCCTCGTAGGCGCCGACGGCGGCGGCGGACCCGCCGCCGGAGCCGCCGGGGATGCGGTCCGGGTCCCAGGGGTTGCGGGTGGGGCCGTAGGCGCTGGTCTCGGTGGATGAGCCCATCGCGAACTCGTCCATGTTGGTCTTGCCGAGGATCGGCAGGCCCGCGGCGCGGAGCTTCTCGACGAGGGTCGCGTCGTACGGCGGGACCCAGCCCTCGAGGATCTTGGAGCCGGCGGTGGTGGGCTGGCCCTTGGTGACCAGGACGTCCTTGACGGCGATCGGCACGCCCGCGAGGGGGTGCAGCTCCTCGCCGGCCTCGCGGCGGGAGTCGACCTCGCGCGCGGTGGCCAGGGCCTCCTCCTCGTTGACGTGGAGGAAGGCGTTCAGGTCGCCGTCGACGGCCGCGATGCGGTCGAGGTGGGCGCGGGTGAGCTCCTCGGAGGAGGTCTCACGGGCCTGCAGCGCGGCGGCCTGGGCGGCGGCGCTGCGGCGGATCATGTCGGGGGAAAGCATCGGTCTCCTCACACTCGTCATTCTTCGCCCAGGATCTGCGGGACGGCGAAGCGGCCGTCCTGCGCATCGGGGGCGCCGGCCAGCGCCTCCTCCTGCGTGAGGGTCTCGGTCACGACGTCCTCGCGGAAGACGTTCGTCATGGCAATGGGGTGGGAGGTCGCGGGGACGTCCTCGGAGGCGACCTCGGAGACGGAGGCGACAGCGTCCATGATGGAGTCGAACTCACCGGCGAAGCGGGTGATCTCCTCCTCGGTGAGCTGGATCCGTGCGAGGTCGGCGAGGCGTGCGACGTCATCTCGTCCGATCGAAGGCATGGGGACAGTCTAGGACGGTCGCGCGGCCCGGTTCGACGGCCGCGCGGGGGTACCGCTCACGCGGGTGCAGCGCGGCGGCGGGCCGGCTCAGGGCCGGGTGAGGTAGCGGTATTCGCCGCAGGGCGTGAAGCCTTCGCCGCGGTACAGGGCGCGGGCGGCGGTGTTCCCGGTCTCGACCTCGAGCAGGGCGAGGTCCGCGCCCTGGACGGCGGCGAGGGAGAGCAGGGAGCGCACGACGGCTCGGCCGAGCCCCTCCCGTCGGCGGCCCGGGTCCACGGCGATCTGGTCGAGCACGGCGATCGTGCGGCGGCGATGCGGGACGAGGGCGGCGCGGCCGACGGCGTCGATCTCGCGGGAGCCCGGGTCGGTGAGGGCGAGGTAGATCGCGGGGGTGCCGGCCATGATCTCGCGCAGCGTCTCTCGAGCGCCGGCATCGGGGCGCGGGGCGAACCGCCAGGAGGCCTCGAGCCAGTTTTCGGGCGGGGCGCCGACGGTGATCGCGGCGCGCGGGTCGGGGGCGGTGCGGAGGTCGGCGAGCGGGCGGAGCAGGACATGGACCGGTGGTCCGGCTGCATAGCCGCGCTGCTCGAGAGCCGCGCGGACGGGTTCGTGGTCGAGTCCGTCGGCGGAGAAGAGGCGGAACGTGGGGCTCTCCCCCGCGGCGGCGAGGAGGCTTTCGATCCTCGTCAGTGCGGCGTCGAGCGCCGCGGTGTCCGTCGGCGGGTCGATCGGGATGACGCTGTTGGCGCGGCGGGTCACGCCGCGGGAGCGCTGCACCGCGAAGCCGTCCACCTCGAGGCGTGACAGCGCCCGCCAGCCGCCGAGCAGCGTCTCGAGGAGGGCGGTGCCGGCGAGGGCCGGGGACGAGGTGGGGCGGGACCGCTTCGGCATGGCGGCGAGTGTACGGCGGGGACGGGACGGCGGCCGGTCCGCAGCGACCGGCGGAGGGTTAGACTTCCGTCTCCGCCGCATCGCACGAAGGGACCCGCCATGCCCGTCGACCCGCACATCGACTATCTCGCCCATGACCCCGAGGACGGCGAGGAGCTCTCCGACGACCCGAAGATCCGCGAGGCGCAGGAGCTCGAGGCCCGGATGCGTCGGGCGCTGGCCACGAAGGAGAACCCGCTGAGCGACTCCGAGTCCACCTCGGAGCGTCTGCGTCGGCTGGAGCGCGAGGGCGCGCCGTCGGCCGAGTCCTCGGAATCCGCTGAGCCCTCCGGGGACTCCGAGCCCGAGTCCTGAGTCCCCTCAGCCCCGCTCCGGCGGCGGCATGAGCAGCAGCGGCAGGTAGAGCACCCCCGAGAGGTTGTACGGGAAGGTGATCCGCATGATCACCTTGATCCCCCAGTGCATCGAGAAGGCGCCGGCGGCGAACAGCCACCCGAGACGGCGGTCCGCGAGGGCCAGCGGTGCGCCGAGCTCGAGCACGAGCGATCCCGCCGCCATCACCGCGAACAGCCCGGTATGCGGGCCGAGGACGCGCAGCAGCGGGTTCGAGCCCTCGCCGAGCATCTCCTTGCGCAGCGAGTCCACCGCGACCTGGCTGCGCATCGACGCACCGCTCGCCCACCGCATCCCGTCGGAGCCGGTCAGCTTCGCGAGACCTGCCAACAGGTAGGTCAGGGTGACGGCGCCGTTCATCACGGCGGGCGTCGCCCCGTACATCCACGAACGCCGCTCGGGCAGCACAGTCCGATCGCGCACCAGGGCGTCGACGCTGAGCGCGTCGGCCGCGGGGGCGGCGCCGAGCACCATCGTGTGCAGCACCAGGTTGTTCTCGTGGTGGAAGACCATCGACCACGAGTTGCGGTAGCTGAAGTTCCAGGTCTGCAGGGCCGAGTGCACCGGCCCGGTGACCCGGTGCCCGATCCCGGCGGTGAACAGAGCCCCCGTGACCAGGGAGGCGTCCAGCAGCGCGTCCGCGACCCGGGGCGGGAGCGGCTTCTTCAGCACCCGCGCGACGCCCACGGGATCGAAGCTCTCGGTCGCGGTGCGGTGCACGCCTCGATACAGCGAGCGTCGGCGGCCGACGTGCCACAGGTGGTAGCCGCCGACGGCGAGGCGCAGCAGGGCGGGGGCGGTCGGGGGCGCGGCGGGGGCGAGGTGCCGTCGGGCGGTGTCCGCGAGACGGCGCAGCAGGGGGCTCATCGTCCGGCCTCCACCACAGCGGCGGGGCGACGGCCCGGGACGGGCGCCGCGCCGACCAGCTCGATCGAGCGGGTGAAGTCCTCGCGTTCGCTGCCGCACAGGTAGGAATCGAGGTGGTAGCGGCCGCGGACCATGCGGACCTCGAGGATCCCGCGGTCCTCGGTGCGGTCGCGGGCGGCGAGCAGTGCGGCGGCGTGCTCGGCGAGGCGCTGACCGTCGCCGTCGCGCACCCGCCTGCGGACCTGGCGGCGCACGGCGTTCAGCCCGCCGGTGCCGAGATAGCTGTAGTGCAGGGGCCGGGAGGTGCCGTCGGCGTCGATGCCGAGCAGGTGCGCGACCCGGTAGTGAGCCGAGCGCCGGGCGGAGAACATCGGGTAGTGGGAGAAGGGGAAGGAGTCCCGCACCTCACCCTCCGCGGCGTAGCAGCGGGCGGGCAGGGCCACGGCGGTGAGCAGGGCTCCCGCGAGGAGGCCGGCGAGGAGGCGGGTGGCAGGGGTGTCGGGGACGGAGGCTCCGGCGGAGCGACGGTGCAGCGCTGAGGAGGTCATGGCCGGAACACTAGAGGGACCGGATGAGACGGGGTGCGCAGGGGATGAGAGGTGCATGAGAGCTGTCTCAGACACCCGCCCAGGACCGTTCCTCCCCAGCGTGCGCGTGTCCACGACGCTGCCTCGGGGTCGTCGGGCGTCGGCCCGGCTTGCCACACTGGGTCCATGAGCACGACGCCGCACTCCCCCGCCGCCCCGACCGACAGCGCCGCGCTGCACGAGGAGGCCCTCGAGTCGCTGCGCACCCTGACCGGGCGGGAGGACGCCCGCTTCCATCCCGGCCAGTTCGAGGCGATCCAGGCGCTGGTCGCCGAGCGGCGCCGCGTGCTGGTCGTCCAGCGCACCGGCTGGGGGAAGTCCGCGGTGTACTTCCTCTCCGCGCTGCTGCAGCGGCGGCGCGGAGCGGGGCCGGCGCTGATCATCTCCCCGCTGATCGCGCTGATGCGCGACCAGGTCGCGGCCGCGAGACGGGCCGGGGTGCGGGCCGAGGCGATCAGCTCCGCGAACCCCACCGAGTGGCGCGACATCGAGGAGGGTCTCGCGGCGGATGAGATCGACGTGCTGCTGGTCTCCCCCGAGCGTCTGGTGAATCCCCGCTTCCGCGAGGAGCAGCTGCCGCGCCTGGTGGACCGCTGCGGGCTGCTGGTGATCGACGAGGCCCACTGCATCTCCGACTGGGGCCACGACTTCCGCCCCGACTACCGCCGGCTGCGGGATCTCGTCGCCGAGCTCGGCTCCGAGGTGCCCGTCCTCGCGACCACCGCGACGGCGAACTCGCGCGTGGTCGCCGACGTCGCCGAGCAGCTCGGCACCGGCGGGGCCGACGGGGAGGTGCTGACTCTGCGCGGTTCGCTCACCAGGGAGTCGCTTCGGCTGGGGTCGATGAGCCTCGCCGATGACCGGCAGCGCCTGGACTACCTGGTGCGGCACCTGGACTCCTTCGAGGGCTCGGGGATCATCTATGCCCTGACCGTCTCCGCCGCGGAGGATCTCGCCTCCCTGCTGGACCGGCCCGGCAGGCGGGTGCGCGCCTACACGGGCCGCACCGATCCGGAGGAGCGGGCCGAGCTCGAGCAGGCGCTGAAGGACAACGAGGTCAAGGCCCTTGCCGCGACCAGCGCGCTGGGGATGGGCTTCGACAAGCCGGACCTCGGCTTCGTGATCCACCTCGGGGCGCCCTCCTCCCCCGTCGCCTACTACCAGCAGGTGGGCCGCGCGGGCCGTGCGACCGACCGGGCCGACGTGCTGCTGCTGCCGGGGAAGGAGGACCGGGCGATCTGGGAGTACTTCGCGACTGCGTCGATGCCCACCCAGGAGTCCGCCTCGCAGGTCCTCGCCGCGCTCGCGGAATCCTCCGCGCCGCTGTCC
The DNA here is from genome assembly GCF_025669985.1 of Brachybacterium atlanticum. Lineage (NCBI taxonomy): Bacteria > Bacillati > Actinomycetota > Actinomycetes > Micrococcales > Dermabacteraceae > Brachybacterium > Brachybacterium atlanticum. The sequence continues at coordinate 80,529 of NZ_JAKJJW010000007.1, forward strand.
ACCCCGGCGCTCGAGGCGCGGGTGGACGTGCGCCGCAGCGCCCTCGAGCTGCTGCTGAAGGTGCTCGCCGTCGACGGCGCGGTCCAGAACGTCAAGGGCGGTTGGGTCTCCACCGGCGCGCCCTGGCACTACGACGCCGAGCGCTACGAGACCGTCGCCCGCGCCCGCCGCGAGGAGCAGCAAGCGATGCTCGAGTACGAGGCGCTCGCCGGCGGACCCGAGCAGTGCCGGATGGTGTTCCTCGCCCGTCAGCTCGACGATGAGACCGCCGTGCCCTGCGGGCGATGCGACGTCTGCGCGGGGCCCTGGTACCCGGCGCAGGACGCGCCGGCGACCAGTGCGGGCGAGGGAGGCGCCGAGGACGGCGCGGATCAGCGCGTCGCGGCGCTGGTGGAGCGGGTCGGCGTGCCGGTCGAGCCGCGGGCGAGCTGGCCCTCGGGACTCGACCGGCTGCTCGGCGCGGGCGCGCCGAAGGGCCGGATCCCCGAGGGCGAGCGCGCCGCGGAGGGCCGGGTCATCGCGCGTATGTCGGACCTCGGCTGGGCGGTGCCGTTGCGGGAGCTGCTGCGCACCGACGAGGACGGCCGGCCCGTCGACGCGGTCGTCCCCGAGCGGATCGGTGGACGGATCGTCGAGGTGCTGAAGGACTGGGACTGGCAGCAGCGCCCCGCCGCTGTGGTCGCCGTCCCCTCGACCACGCGCCCGCAGCTGGTGGGCTCCCTCGCCGCGGGCATCGCCTCGATCGGACGGCTCGAGGACCTCGGCGCCCTCGACCTCTCCCCCGACGCCGCACCGCTGCGCGGCGGCGGGAACAGCGCCTTCCGCGTCGCCGACCTCTGGGAGCGCTTCGCGGTGGGCGCCGAGCTGCAGGCACGGCTCGACGCCCTGGACGGTGCGCCGATCCTGCTGGTCGACGACGTGATCGACACTCGCTGGACGATGGCGGTGGCCGCCCGGATGCTGCGCCGCGCGGGCTCCGGGCCGGTCCTGCCGCTGGCGCTCGCGCAGCAGGCGTGAGGGGACTGCCGCGCGGATAGGTGACATCTGATCTGGCTTGCCCGCAGGGCGGCCTGGAAGGATGTGCACCATGCCCGCTCCCTACCCCCAGGAGTTCCGCGAAGATGTCGTGCGAGTGGCCCGGTCCCGTGAGGACGGCGTCACGATCGCGCAGATCGCGAAGGACTTCGGCGTCCACGAGATGACGCTGCACAAATGGATCCGCCAAGCCGACATCGACGACGGCAACCGCCCCGGCAAGAGCCGGGAGGATTCCACCTAGCTGCGCGATGCCCGCAAGCGGATCCGGTTGCTCGAGCAGGAGAACGAGGTCCTGCGCCGTGCTGCCGCCTACCTGTCCCAGGCGAACCTGCCGGGAAAAAGCTCTACCCGCTCGTGAGCGAGCTCGCCGCTGACGGCATCCCCGTCGCGGTGTCCCTGCGGGTCTTGAAGCTCTCCCGTCAGCCCTACTATCGCTGGCGGCGCCAGCAGGTCACCACAGCCGAGCTGACCGAGGCCTATCGAGCCAACGCTCTGCTGGACGCCCACCTCGACGACCCCGAGTACGGCTACCGGTTCCTCGTCAGCGAAGCCGCCGAGGCCGGTGAGGTGATGTGTGAGCGGACGGCGTGGAGGATCTGCCGGGACAACCAGTGGTGGTCGGTGTTCGGTAAGAAGCGCGGCAAGAACGGAAAGCGCCCCGGTCCGCCGGTCCATGACGACCTCGTGAAGCGGGACTTCTCCGCCGATGACGTCAACGAACTGTGGCTGACCGACATCACCGAGCACTGGACCGACGAGGGCAAGCTCTATCTCTGCGCCATCAAAGATGTGTTCTCCGGCCGGATCGTGGGCTACTCGATCAGTGACCGGATGAAGGCTCGCCTCGCGGTGAAGGCCCTGGACAACGCGATATCCAGGCGCCGTGACGCAGCCGGCTGCATCGTGCATTCGGATAGAGGATCGCAGTTCAGGTCACGGAAGTTCGTGCACGCCCTGAACCGTCACCACCTCATCGGATCCATGGGCCAAGTCGGTGCTGCCGGTGATAACGCCGCGATGGAATCGTTCTTCTCGCTGCTCCAGAAGAACGTCCTGGACCGCAAACGGTGGCGAACCCGAGAGGAGCTGCGGATCGCGATCATCACCTGGATCGAACGGACCTACCACCGCCGCCGGCGTCAGGCCCGTCTGGGCCGATTGACCCCCATCGAATACGAGACCATCATGAACCCGGCCGTGAGCCTCGCGGCCTGACACCCCAACTGTCACCTGTTCGTGCGGCAGTCCCCGATGTCCCCGAAGTGCTGCTGGTGTGCGTCCAGAACGCAGGCCGTTCACAGATGGCTGCCGCACTGCTGGATCATCATGCGGCCGGTCGAGTGCACGTCCGCTCCGCCGGATCCGCCCCCAGCGACGCCATCCACCCACGCGCCGTGGAAGTCATGCGAGAAATCGGGATCGATCTGGACTCGGCTTTCCCCAAGCCCCTGACCGACGATGTCGTCCGCGCAGCCGACGTCGTCATCACCATGGGCTGCGGAGACGCCTGCCCGATCTACCCCAGCAAACGCTACGAAGACTGGGACCTCCGCGACCCAGCAGACAGCACACTCGAGCAAGCACGCGAAGTCCGCGACGAGATCGACACCCGCATCCGCCACCTGCTCACCGAGATACTCCCTGCCCCGACTTCACGCAGCTGACCGCCACTACGAACACGCAAATCAGGTGACGCCAGCGATCCCCAGTCGCCTCCATCAGCAGACTGGAGACTGACGCACGAAAAGGGGTCACGCACCGCGCAGCAAGTTGCGTGCCGAACTGGGGCACCCCAGCAGGACAGATACTCGCCGGCCATTTACGGTTCTCAATAGGGTCCGGCTCGACACTTATGCGACACATCTGTCGCACTGGGTATACCCAAACGTGACGTCGTCGATCGAACTACTTGCATATGTCGCCTACTGCCGTTCGTCCTCCCAAAGAAACTACGAGCCCTACAGCGATTCGCGGTTCGAGGGTTCGAGGCCTCTCGCCAGGTGTTCGAGCGGCTCCTCGACGCGGACGTAGCCGCGCCCGAATGAACCACTGTCCTCGGCTCACCGCTCGAGCGCGGCCAGCACCTGCGCGACGCGTTCCTGCTGGGCATGAGCCAGCGGGCGCAGGGGCCGGGGCAGGACGGGCTCGCGCACAAGCCCGAGCTGACGAGAGACCTCGGCGACCACGCGGAGGCTGCCGCCGCACTCGGCGAACAGGTCCCACAGCCCCTGCAGGCGTGCGGAGTGCTCCAGCGCCTCCTGCGCTCGCCCGGCACGTGCCGCCCGTGAGATCGCGAGCAGCGGTCCCGGCAGCGCGCCAGCGAGTGCGGAGAACCACAGGTCGCATCCGGCGAGCAGGCCGGTCGCGCCGACGACGTCCCCGGAGACGCCGATCCGCACCCGCTCCGGCACGACTGCCCGCACCGCCGCGACGCGCTCCCGGGCCTCCGCGGGATCCGCGGGCACCGGCGGGATCTTCACGGCGGCGACCTGCGGGAGCGCCGTGATGCGGGCATATGCCTCAAGCGAGAGGTGCACGTGCGTGGTCGACGGGTTGTCGTAGACGACGAGGGGCACGGACAGCTCGCGGGCGACGTCCTCGTACAGCCCCACCACCTCGTCATCGGTGAGCCCCTGGTAGGTGACGGGGGCGAGCAGGACCGCATCGGCGCCGGCGCGCTGGGCGTCCTCGGCGAGCGCGAGCACCTCGTCGGTGGCGCAGTGGCCGATGCCGGCCAGCACCGGCAGGTCACCGCTGCGGCGGGCCGCGATCTCGACGACACGGCGCCTCTGCTCCCGGGTGAGGTAGGTGTACGCGCCGGTGGAGCCGAGCACGCCGATCGAGTCGACGGCGGCCTCCGCGAGCAGGTCGACGATGCCCTCGAGAGCGGCCTGGTCCACGCCCCCGTCCCGCAACGGGGTGAGCGGGAAGGCGCTGAGGCCGCGCAGCCAGGCGGTCACCCCTCGGACTCCTCAGGGGTCTCGTCGCCCTCCTCCATCGACTCGTCCTCCGGCAGGGCGACCGCGTCCGGGCCACCCTCGAGCAGGGCCACGAACCCGGCCTCGTCGAGGATGCGCAGGCCCAGGTCGCGGGCCTTGGTCTCCTTGGAGCCGGCGTTCTCGCCGACCACCACGAAGTCGGTCTTCTTCGAGACGGAGCCGGAGGCCTTCCCGCCGCGGGTGATGATCGCCTCCTTCGCGCCGTCGCGGGTGAAGCCGTCGAGCCCTCCGGTGACCACCACGGTGAGGCCCTCGAGGGTCTTCACGAAGCCTTCCTCGACCTCGTCGGCCATCCGCACGCCGGAGGCGGCCCAGCCGTCGACGATCTCGCGGTGCCAGTCCGTCTCGAACCACTCCACCACGGCCTCGGCGATGATCTGACCGACCCCGTCGGTCTCGGCGAGCTGCTCGACGCTCGCCTCGCGGATCGCGTCCATCGTGCCGTAGGCGGTGGCGAGCGAGCGCGCGGCGGCCGGGCCCACGTGCCGGATCGACAACGCCACCAGCACCCGCCACAGCGGCTGGTCCTTCGCCTTCTCGAGCTCCGCGATCAGCTCCTCGGTGGTCTTCAGCGCCGCGGGCTCCTTGACCTGCTTCCAGGTGCTCTCGCGCTTGTAATGGCGGAACTGGGGGCGGGTCCAGAAGGCGGGCTGGATGCGCCAGTCCCCCGTCGGCACGCCGTCGCGCCGCTCCGGCTGCCACACGAATACGTCGGCGAGCGCGTCGGCGGTGAGGTCGAAGAGGTCCGCGCCGGTGTCGATCACGGGCTCCTGCACGGCGGGCAGCAGCGGGTCGTCCACCGAGGTGATGCGCAGCAGCGGCACCCCGTCGGTGCCCTGGACCACGTCACCGTTCTTGACGACCACGAAGGCGTCGAGCTCGGTGTCGGAGACGTCGCGGATCGGGAGGTAGACCGCGTGGCCCTCGGCAAGCGCCGCGAGCGCCTCGGGGCGGCGCTTGTCCGGGTCGGTCAGCGCGATCGCGCTCTCCTCGCCGAGCGACTCGATGTCGAAGGCGCCGCGGGAGGCGGCGTGCTCGACCCGGCCGGTGACCTGGGCGGGGCAGTTGCGGCGGTTCGGGCAGCGCCAGTCCTTGTCCCCCTCCTTCTCGGGTCGGATCTCGGTGCCGCAGGCGGGGCACTCCGTCGGCATCACGAAGGGGCGCTCGGTGCCGTCGCGCAGCGACTCGACCGGGCCGAGGATCTCGGGGATCACGTCCCCGGCCTTGCGCAGCACGATCGTGTCGCCGATCAGCACGCCCTTGCGCTCGACGTCGAACTGGTTGTGCAGCGTCGCCTTCTCGACGGTGGAGCCCGCGACCAGCACCGGCTCCATGATCCCGAAGGGGGTGACGCGGCCGGTGCGACCCACCTGCACCTGGATGTCCAGCAGCTTGGTGGTGACCTCCTCGGGCGGGAACTTCACCGCGGTCGCCCAGCGCGGGGCGCGGGAGGTGGAGCCCAGCGCGCGCTGCTGGGCGAAGGAGTCGACCTTGACGACGATGCCGTCGATCTCGTGCTCGAGGTCGTGGCGGTGCTCCCCGTGGTGCTCGACGTAGGCGGCGACCTCGTCGACCGTGTCGGCGACGCCGAGGTGGGCGCTGGTGGGCAGGCCCCAGGACTTCAGCAGCTCGTACATCTCGGACTGGGAGTCGACCGGCGGGTCCGGCCAGGCGCCGAGGCCGTGGACGGTCAGGCGCAGCGAGCCCAGGCGCGCCTCCCCGGCCTCGCGCTCGAGGCCGTCCTTCTTCTCCAGCTGCTGGCGCAGGCCTCCCGCGGCGGTGTTGCGGGGGTTGGCGAAGGTGGGGAAGCGGCGGGTCGCGGCGAGCATCTCGCGGTCCTCGTCGAAGGCGCGGGTGCCGGTGGTGCTGCGCGCCTCCCAGCGGGTGCGGGACTCGGCCACGGCGCGCTCGCGCAGCTCGACCTGCAGGTCGTTCAGCGCCGCGAAGGCCTTGGTGGGCATGAACACCTCGCCGCGCACCTCCACCAGCGGCGGATGCCCCTCTCCCTCGAGTCGCTGCGGGATCCCCTCGATGCGCAGCGCGTTGGCGGTGACGTCCTCGCCGGTGCGGCCGTCTCCGCGGGTCGCGGCCGTGACGAGCTCGCCGTTCTCGTAGCGGAGGTTGATCGCGAGCCCGTCGATCTTCAGCTCGTTCAGGAAGCGCACCGGGGCGCTGAGCTCCGCGGCGGCGTGCTCGCACCACTCGCGCAGCTCCTCGAGGGAGAAGACGTTGTCCAGCGACTGCATCCGCTCGGCGTGCACGATCGTGGGCAGGCCCCCGGCCGCTGCGCCGCCGACGGTGCGGGTGGGCGAGTCCTCGGAGGCCAGCTGCGGGTTCTCCTCCTCCAGCGCCCGCAGCTCCTTCTCCAGCGCGTCGTACTCGCCGTCGGCCATGGTCGGGGCGTCGTGCTCGTAGTAGTCCACCCGCGCCTGCTCGATGCGGGCGGTGAGCTGGGCGATGCGCTGCTGGGCATCGGCGGTCTCGTCGGCGGGGCGGGGATCGGGCTCGTTCGTCGTCACGGGGACATTGTCGCGCACGGGGCCGACCGGCGGCGAGGCGGAGAGCGTCAGACCGAGACACGCTCCGCCCAGGTGGGCGCGATCCGCAGCATCGCCTCGAGGGCGGACTCGTCCAGGAGCGTCGAGCGCTCGGGCTGGGCGGAGGGATCCACCCGGCCGGAGTGCAGGCCGTGGGAGGCGCCTGTGTGCGCGATGACCGTGACGCCCGCGGCATCGGTCTCGGCATGTCCGAGGCGCCGCCAGGTCTCCAGCATCGTCTCGAGCTCGGGGGCGAGGTTCCCGCCGGGGCGGGGGTCGACCACGATCTCGAAGGCGCAGCCGTCGTCGGCGGCCTCGGCGATGCCCTCCCAGAGCGCGCGACCCTCGGGAGAGGACAGCGAGGGCAGGCGGCGCGGGGCGATCGCCATGCGCCGGGCGCCCGCCTCGCGCGCCGCCCGCAGCAGGGCGATGTCGGCGCCGACGCCGAGGGTCACGTCGCGGGCGTCCAGGCCGTAGTCCTCCAGCGCCACGTACAGCGAGCGCCACAGCACCGCGATCTCGGGAGCAGGGAGCGGGTCGTAGCGCCGGCGGCCCGAGGGCGTGGGGATGCGGCCCTGATGGATCGCGGCGACCGCGTCCTCGCGCACCAGCACGTGCTGGTGACCGCCGGGCACGCGCTCACGCAGCTCGGTGAGATGGTCCACGAGGCCCTCGGCCAGAAGCATCGGCAGGTCCCGCACCGCGCCGGGGTCGGCGAGGGTCCGCTCCCCGGACTGCAGGAAGGTGGCGCCGGCGAGGGTCGCGGGCCCGAGGGTCGTGGCCATCACTGTGCCCTCGTAGCCGAGCCAGGCGATCCGCGCAGCGTCCAGCACCCGGGCCCGCAGCTCGCGGGCGTGATGCCAGGCCAGCCCCGTCCCGGCGCCGAGCCGCCAGCCGTAGCTGACCAGGTCGCCGGTGGTCTCGGCGAGCAGGGCGAGGGTCGCGGGCAGCAGGTGGTCGGTCTCGTCCAGGCCGAGCGCGGAGGGCAGGTAGAGCCGGGTCGCGATCTGCTCCTCGAGGTCGTCGCCCAGCAGGGCGCGCAGGCGCAGCAGCGCGGCGAGGTGCGGGTCGTCGGGCAGCTCGAGGCGCTGGGCCTCCTCCGCGGTCGGGGCGCGGAAGGTGCCGTCACCGGTGAGGGTGAGCAGGGGGGTCATGGGCGACGCTCCAGGGTGGCGGCGGCGAGCACGCGGTCGCCGTCGTAGAGGACGAGGGTCTGGCCGGGCGCGACGCCGCGCACCGGGGTGTCGAGGGCGACGCGCAGCAGGCCGTCGGCCGTGCCGCCGCTCGCGGGTGTCGTCGCCGCGGCGGGGACCTCGAGGATCCTTCCGGGCAGCGCCTCGCCGTGGGCGCGGATCTGCGCGGTGACGGCGCGGCCGGCCTCGAGCGGCTCGAAGGCGATCACGTCGGTCGCGACCAGCTCGCGGCGGGAGAGCAGCTCAGCCGCGCCGATCACCACCTGCCGGGAGGCGGGGTCGATGTCGACCACGTAGCGGGGCGCGCCGTCGGCGGCGGGCTGCTGGATCCCGAGGCCCCGGCGCTGGCCGACGGTGAAGCCGTGGGTGCCGCGATGCGTGCCGAGCACGGTGCCGTCGGCACCGACGACCTCGCCGGGCGCCTCGCCGAGGTGCCGCTCGAGGAAGCCGCGGGTGTCGCCGTCGGCGACGAAGCAGATGTCGTAGCTGTCGGGCTTGGTGGAGACGCCGAGCCCGCGCCTGCGCGCCTCGGCGCGGACGGCCTCCTTGGTCTCGTCCTCACCGAGCGGGAAGAGGGAGCGCCGGGCCGCCTCCGGACCCATCACGGCCAGGACATAGGACTGGTCCTTCGCCTGGTTGCGGGAGCGGTGCAGGGAGGGGGCGCCGCCGGGGCCGTCGGCCCGGATCGAGGCGTAGTGCCCGGTGCACACCGCGTCGAAGCCCAGCGCCGTGGCCCGCTCGAGGAGGGAGGCGAACTTGATCCGCTCGTTGCAGCGCACGCACGGGTTGGGGGTGCGGCCGGCCGCGTACTCGGTGAGGAAGTCCTCCACGACCAGGTCGTGGAAGTCGTCGGAGAGGTCCCAGACGTAGTAGGGGATGCCGATCCGCTCGGCGGCGACGCGCGCGTCGGAGGCGTCCTCGACGGTGCAGCAGCCACGGGAGCCGGTGCGGGTCTGGTCGCGGCTCTTCGACAGCGCCATGTGCACGCCGACCACCTCGTGGCCGGCCTCGGCGGCCCGTGCGGCCGCCACGGCGGAGTCCACGCCGCCGCTCATCGCCGCGAGCACCTTCATGGTGCGTCCTCCTCCGTGGTGCGTCCCTGCCCGCCCCTGCGGGCGCATCCCCACGAGTCTACGGAGCCGGAACCCTCCCCCAGAGCCCCGGGGACGTGAGATGCGCCCCGTGCTCAGCGGCGCAGGGAGCCGACGGCACGGGCCCGCTGGAGCGCCTCCGGCAGCGCGGCCAGCAGCAGCTCGACGTCGCGCTCGGTGCTCGTCCAGCCCAGCGACAGCCGCAGCGCGCCGCGGGAGTCCTCGTCGGAGACGCCCATCGCGGCGAGCACGGGGCTGGCCTGGGTGACCCCGGCCGAGCAGGCCGAGCCCGCGGAGGAGTCGATCCCGCGCTCGTCCAGCAGGAACAGCAGCGCATCGCTGTCGGCGCCGGGCAGCACGAGATGGAGGATGTGCCCGGACTGCGGGGAGTCCTCCGGCAGGGTGAAGCGGACCGACGGGTCGATCTGAGCGATCCCGCGGCGCAGGCGCGCGGCGAGCTGCCGCACCTCGGCGGAGCGCTGCTCCCGCTCCGCGAGCGCCTCCTCGAGCGCGGCGGCGAAGGCCGCGGCCTGGGCGGCGTCGAGGGTGCCGGAGCGGACCCCGCGCTGCTGTCCGCCGCCGGTGCTGGTCGGGGCGAAGGGCACGCCCGGCCGCGCCACGAGCACGCCGACGCCGACGGGGGCTCCGATCTTGTGCCCGGACAGGGACATCAGGTCCACGTCCTCGGAGCCGGGCAGAGTCACGTGCCCGGCGGCCTGGACCGCGTCGGTGTGCAGGAGGGTGCCGTGGGCGCGGGCCGCCTCGGCGAGCGCGGCGATGTCCTGGACGGCGCCGGTCTCGTTGTTCACCAGCGCGGCGCTGAGCACGCCGACGCGGGAGTCGGCCAGCGCCAGCTCGACCCCGTCGGGCCGCAGCACGCCGTGGGGGTCGACGGGCAGCTCGCGCAGCGCGAACTGGTCGGGGCCGGCGGCGAGAGCACGGGCGGTGGCGAGCACGGCGGGATGGTCGGTCGCGGCGACCGCGACCGCGCTGCGGGCCGGGTCCTTCGCCCGCACGCCCAGCGGCGCGCCGCGCAGCGCGAGGTTGTCCGCCTCGGTGCCGCCGGAGGTCATGATCAGCCAGCTGCGGGGCACGCCGAGCAGCTCCGCGATGCGACTCAGCGCCTCATCGAGCACTCCGCGGGCGCGCCGGCCCGCGGTGTGGACCGAGGAGGGATTTCCCCAGGCGGTCGAGGCTTCCAGGAAGGCATCCCGGGCGGCGGGGCGCAGGACCGTGGTCGCGGCGTGGTCGAGGTAGGCGCGCTCCGCGCTCGTCGCGTCGGCGGTCACCAGGGACGCTCCGGGTCCTGCGGGGGGCCGCCGGTCTCGTCGCCGCCGTCGCCGCCCTGGGCGTCGCGGTTGCGCTGCTCGACCTCGTCGTCCTTGCTGTCCTCCTCGGAGGGGCCGTCGGTGGGCTTCTCCTCCTCGGGGCCGTCGCCCTCGGGGTCGTCCTGCTTCGGCTCGCCGGGGTCCTGCTGCTGGGGCATGCCGCCCTGCTCCTCGCCCTCGCCGCCCTGCTCGGTGCCGCGCTCGTCGGGATCGTTGCCGGCCTCCTCGTCGGCGCCGCGGCGCTTCTCCTCGACCCGCTCGCCGTTCTCCTCGGTGGTCTCGGAGTCCTCGTTGCCGGTGCCCTCGCCGCCGCCTCCGCCACCCTGGCCCTGGCCCTGCCCCTCGCCCTCGCCGCCGCCTCCGCCGCCGGCGCACGGAGCGAGCAGCTCCTCGGCCTCGAAGAGTCGGTCGGCACGGGCCTGGGGGTCCTCGATCAGGTCGGCCTGGCGCTCGATGGAGAGCGCGAGGTTGTTGAGGATCTTGCACTGGGCGTGCATCGGGGAGTTCAGGTCGCTGTGGGAGTTCCACTCCTCCAGCGCGATCCGCAGCTCGGCCTCCGCGGCCGCGTCCTCCCCCTGCTGGAGGAGGGCCGTGCCCTCGGAGAGGTGCGGGAGATAGGGCTCGAACCAGTTGGCGACCTGCACCGGGGCGAGGCGCTCGATCGCGGCCGGGTAGTCCTGCTCCCCGTAGGCGTCCAGGTGGGTGGCCTGCGCGATCGGCATGGAGACGAACTTCAGCGCCAGCAGGGACAGGGCCAGGATCGGCAGGGCGAGGATCGCGAACACGATGATCCGCACCTTCCGCAGCCGGGCCCGGTTCAGCCCGAAGTCCTTCGCGCTGCCGCGGGTGTCCTGCGCGAGCGCGGGCGGCCGGGACTCGTCGTGGGCCGGCGTCGCGGGGCGCGGGTCGAGGGACGTGCTCATCGCTGTGCTCCTCGGATGTCGTGGCGGTCCAGCCGGCGCGGGAGCCGGTAGGTCATCTCCCCCAGCTCCCAGATCAGCAGGGCCGTCAGCGGGATCGAGGCGAGCCAGTACCAGTCGTCGAAGCTCGCCACGCCGCGGGTGGACTCCGTCGGGACCGGGCGCAGGGTGATGCCGTCCATGGTGCCCTCGATCGGGGCCTCGGGGTCGGTGCGGTGCAGATACGGCACGCCGAGCTCGCCCGCGATGGTCTGCAGCTGCTGCTCGTCGATCGTGGAGATGCCGGGCTGCCCGTCGGAGCCGGTGATGTACTCGCCGTGGTCCTCGCCGCCCTCGATCTTCATCGGCCCGCCCTCGGCCGTGCCGTAGCCGAGCACGCCGCCGCCGTCGACGAAGCCGGCAGCCTGCGAGAAGGACTCCGACTCCTGCTCGTCGGTGTTCTCGCCGTCGGAGAGGAAGTACACCAGCACGGACGAGTCGGGGTCCTCGCGCTTCGCGTCGGAGATCTCCCTCAGCAGGGACGGCAGCGGCCGGTCCACGTTGGAGCCGGTCGAATAGGCGGTGGGCTCGGTGGTCAGGGTGTCGACCCAGGCCTTCGCGGCGCCCGCGTCGGTGGTCAGCGGGAGCTGCTCGGTGGCGGTGGAGTCGAAGGCGATGATCGAGTAGCGGGCGCCCTCGGTCATGGACATCACCTGCTGCATGTCCTGCTTCACGCCCTCCAGGCGCGGCTGCTCGCCGGCGTAGTCCTCGGCGTTCATCGACCCGGTGCGGTCCACGACGAAGAACACGTTCGCGTTCATGCGCTGGGTCTCCTCCCCCTCGATCGGGGTCACCGGACGCAGCGCGACCACGAGCAGCAGCAGCACCATCAGGGTGCGCCGCGCCCAGGCTCCCCGCTGGCGGGGACGGCGCACGAGCATCACCGTGCACAGCACCAGCATCGCCCCGAACAGCGGGATGATCGCCCACAGGGGCATCAGCATCTCGAGGTGCATCAGCGCGACCTCCAGCCCAGCACGAGGATCCCCACCAGGGACAGGAAGGTCAGGGTGAAGCCGATCGCGGGATGGTCGGTGCGCACCACGGACGGCTCCGCCCCGAGCACCTCGGCCTGGTTCTTCTGGATCTCGCCGATGATCGAGGGGATCGCCTGGGGGTCGGAGGACTCGTACAGCTCGCCGTCCTGGTCCTCGGTCGCCGTCTGCAGCTCCTCGAAGCAGCCGGGGCCGCACTCGTAGGCGCCGGGATAGAAGGTGTACAGGTCGATCTCGCGGTCGGCGACGCGCTGGGTCGCCTCCTGCAGGGTGAACACCGGCTCGCCGTTGACCTCGTTGTCGGTCGCGAAGATGATCGAGCGCGACCGGTCCTGCTCCGCCTGGTCGAAGACCTGCGCGCAGGACGCGAGCCCGTCGGGCACGATCGAGGCCTCGTCGGGGATGCCCTTGGTGCCCTCGACGAACTCGACGTACTGGCGCACCTTCTCCTCGGGATAGTCCTTGTTCCCGAGCCGGTAGCCGAACTCGTCGAAGTCGATCGCCTCCGCGCCCTCGCGCAGCTCGCGCTCGATGAGGTCGTAGTCGTTGGTCAGCGGGAAGACGGTGCGGCTGGTCGAGTTGAAGATCGTCAGCGCCACCCGCTCCCCCTCGAAGGAGTCGACCATCTCCGCGAAGGTGGAGAGGATCTCGGTGTCGTACTCGTACATCGAGCCGGATACGTCCAGGCACAGCACGATGTCGCGGCTGGCGAACTCGGGCGTCTCGATCCGCTCGCTCGCGATCCGGCCCGAGAGCAGCGAGGCGGCGAGCACCGCGAGCACGGCGATGCCGACCTGGGCGGCGCGCACCACGCGGGCGGCCCGCTGGGCCCGGGCGAAGCTCGGGATCCGGTCCATGTACTGCGAGTTCGCGATCAGCACCGGGGAGCGGCGCAGGGAGCGACGGTTCCAGAACGTGATCGCCCAGACCACGATCGCGGCCAGCAGCAGCAGGGCGGTGACCCACCAGAAGGTCATGACCATTCCCGGATCACCTCGCGCGCGCGCCGCACCGACTCCCGCAGCTCGCGGTCCGAGGCCAGGGCGAAGTCGGGCTCGTAGAGATCCGCGATCAGCTCGCCGACCGCGCGGGTGCGCTGATCGGCGCGCAGCGTGGCGAGGTCCTGGCTGGTGACGTCGTGGCCGGTGGTGCGCCCCACGAAGCGGCGCATGACGCCGGTGAGCTCGTGGTGGCCCTCGCGGGCGCCGAGCTCCTCGGCCTCGTGCCGGTCGGCGAGCTCGTTCACGGCGCGCAGGAACTCGGCCTTCAGCGACTCGAGGTCGCTGGGGCGGGAGCGGTAGGCGATCCGCTTCTCGATCGCGCGGGTGATCTTCAGCGTCCCCACGACCAGGGCGATGATCACCAGCACGCAGAGCACCGCGAGGATCACCCAGGCGATCGAGTACTGGGGCGGGTCGATGATCTCGCCGGGCGCGGGCTCGGCGAGCAGACGCGCGGCGGGGCGCAGCAGCGGGTCAGGCACGGGCATGGCGGTACTCCCGGGCGCGCAGCATCGCGATCATGTCGTCCACGACCGTGGTCTCGCCGCGCGTGAGCAGGTGGCTGACGTGGAGGCGGTCGAGCATCTCGGTGATGCCCTCGCTGCGGGCGCGGCGGTAGGCGGCCACGTCCCGGGCGACCTTCGCCGAGGTGCGCGCCATGGACGCGATCTCGCGCGGGACGTCGACGTCGACCACGTCGTGGTCGAGCTCCTCGCCCTGCAGCGGGTCCGCATCGGCGATGCGGATCACCAGCAGGTCGTGGCGGGTGGTCAGGCGGCGCAGCAGCGTGAAGTCCTCCACGGAGGGATGGGCCTCGTCGGTGATCAGGGTCATCAGCGTCGAGCGGGTGGTGACGCGGAAGGCGCGCTCGAGAAGCCAGGCGCTGTCCGCGCTCGGGGACGCCGTGGTGGTGCCCTGCTGGATGGTGCGCAGCAGCAGCTCGAGATGACCGTCGCTGGAGCGGGAGGGCAGCTGGAGCGGGGAGGACTCGCTGCCGCCGACCATGCCGACCAGGTCGCCGCTCTTCTGGGCCAGGAAGCACACCATCCCGGCGGCGAGGACCATCGCGTCCCGCTTGGAGGAGCCGTCGGCCGCGGTCGCCGCCATCGACGAGGAGGTGTCCGCCACGATCGAGAGGTGCCGCACCCGCTCCTCGTTGAACTGGCGGATCAGCGGCTCGCCGGAGCGGGCCGTGGCCTTCCAGTCGATGTCGGAGATCTTGTCACCGGGCTGGTAGTACTTCAGGTCGTCGAAGTCCTCGCCGCTGCCCTTGAACAGCGAACGGCCGCGGCCCTGGACAAGGCCGCGCGCCCGGTTCGAGGTGTGCAGGTCCACCCGGGCCTTGACCCGGGTGAGGAGCGAGGTCGCCATCGTGGTCCCTTCGTGCGCGGCCGGTCAGGGCATCGGCACGGCGTGGAACACCGCGTCGATGATCTGCTCGGGCTTGATGCCGCTGGCGAGCGCGTCGAACGTCAGCACGAGGCGGTGGCGCAGCACTCCGTAGCGCATGGCGCGCACGTCGTCGGGGGTGACGTAGTCGCGGCCGTGCAGCAGGGCGTGCGCCTGGCCCACCCGCATCAGCGCGAGGGAGCCGCGGGGGCTCGCGCCGACGCGCACCGACTGGGTGAGGTTCGGGACGGGGCGGGGGCCGGAGCCGCGCGTGGTGAAGACCAGGTCGATGATGTACCGCTTCACGGCGGGGTCGACGTAGACCTGGTCGACCATCTGCTGCAGGAAGCGGACGTCCTCGAGGGTGACGCTGCCGACCGCCTCGCGGGGGCCGGTGAGGCTGCCGGTGGTGGAGCGGTCGAGGATCTCGTGCTCCTCGGCGGGGCGCGGGTAGGTGAGGATCTCCTTCATCAGGAAGCGGTCCATCTGCGCCTCGGGGAGGACGTAGGTGCCCTCCTCCTCGATCGGGTTCTGGGTCGCCAGCACCATGAACGGCTCGGGCAGGCGGTACACCTCGCCGCCGATGGAGGTCTGCCGCTCCTGCATCGCCTCGAGCATCGCCGACTGCGTCTTGGCGCTGGAGCGGTTGATCTCGTCCAGCAGCACCACGTTCGCGTGGACCGGCCCGAGCTGGGTGGTGAAGGTGCCCGAGCCGTAGTTGAAGATCTGGGTGCCGATGATGTCGTTGGGCATCAGATCGGGGGTGCACTGGATACGGGCGAAGGAGCCCGTGATCGAGGAGGCCAGCGCGCTCGCGGCGGTGGTCTTCGCCAGGCCCGGCACCGACTCCAGCAGCACGTGCCCGCCGGCGGCGAGCGAAGTCAGCAGCGACAGGCGCAGGTTCTCCTGGCCCACCACGCGGGACTGGAACACCTTCGTGATCGTCGAGACGATCGCGCCGCTGCGCTCGAGATCGCCGGGGGAGATCGCGCGGGCGGCGGGGGCGAAGCCGCCGGGCCGTCGCGCAGGGGCGCCGTGGCCCTGGGGCGCCTGGCCCTGGACGCCCTGAGGCGGGGCGCCCGGTCCGGGGGCGCCCGGTCCGGAGGCGCTCGGGGCCGAGCCCTGCGGCGCGGGGCGGGTGGGCGGCGCCGGGGGGCGCGCCGAGGACCCGGGCTGCTGGGTGGGTGGAATGCTCATGCGCTGCGGATCCCCCGTCATGCGATCGATTCGTGCCGTCGGTGCTGGTGACCGCCGTGCAGAGGTCCAGGGGCGCTCCGGCCCCTCCCCCGAGGCGGCCGGACGCCGAGGCGTCCGCGGCCCAGCCGGCGGCGCCTCCCCGTCGGCGACGGGGCCGCACCACCGCACCGATCCTAGCGGTCCGACGGCACCGGGCGGGGACGCCGCCCGCCGACGCGCCCGCCCCGGACGGGATCCGCCGTGCACGGGATCAGCCTCCGCCCGGGAGACCCCGCCCACCTCGAGTGGGACGGCGGAGGCCGGTTTGGGACACTGGGGCCGTGCCTGCAGACCGCTTCGACCGCGCGACCCCGCCCGTCGCCCCCACCTCACCCGGCCTCGTCGTCGACGAGCAGGGACGGGGCACCTTCGCCGTCGCCGCCCCCCGCGCCCGAGCGGTGGACCTGTGCCTCCGCCAGGGCGCCGCCGAGCACCTCCAGAGGCTGCGCCATTACGACGGGGGCCTGCACTGGGACCACGTCACCGGCATAACCCCCGGCACCCGCTACGGGCTGCGGGTCGACGGCCCGTGGGAACCCGGCAGCGGGATGCTCGCCAATCCGCGCAAGCTGCTGCTGGATCCCTGGGCGCGCGGCGTCTCCCACTCCTCCCCTCTGCTGAGCGCCTTCTTCCCCTTCGAGGTCGACGCGATGCTGGACCGCCGGGACGAGGTCCCCCAGCGCAGCGAGGTCGACAGCGGCGACTCCGCCGTGTGGTCCGTGGTGGTCGACGACGCCTTCGACTGGCAGGACGACCTGCGGCCGATGGTCGACTGGGACGCGACCGTGCTCTACGAGCTGCACGTCAAGGGCTTCACCCGGCTGCACCCGGAGCTGCCGTCGGAGCAGCGCGGCACCTATGCCGGGCTCGGCCACCCCGCCGTCACCGGCTATCTGCGGGACCTGGGCGTGACCAGCATCGAGCTGCTCCCGATCCACGCCGCGATGGACGAGCCGCACCTGACCCGGCTGGGGCTGACGAACTACTGGGGCTACTCGACCATCTCGTACTTCGCCCCCGACCCCTCCCTCGCCACCGCCGCCGCCCAGCAGGCCGGCGCCCAGGCGGTGCTCGAGGAGGTCAAGACCATGGTGCGCCGCCTGCACGAGGCCGGCTTCGAGGTGATCCTCGACGTGGTCTACAACCACACCGCCGAGGGCGGCGGCGACGGCCCCTCCCTCTCGCTGCGCGGCCTGGACAACCTCGAGTACTACTGGACCGACCACGGCGTCCCCCAGGACGTCACCGGCACCGGCGGCACCCTCGACCCCCGCTCCGTGCACACGATGGACCTGGTCCTCGCCTCCCTGCGCTACTGGGTGCAGGAGGTGCACGTGGACGGGTTCCGCTTCGACCTCGCCACCACGCTCGGCCGCGACGACCGCGGCTTCCGCGCCGACCACCCGCTGCTGCGCGCGATCGTCACCGACCCCGTGCTGCGGGACGTGAAGCTCATCGCCGAGCCGTGGGACGTGGGCACCGGCGGCTGGCAGACGGGGAACTTCCCCGCCCCCTTCGCCGAGTGGAACGACGCCTTCCGCGACGACGTGCGCGCCTTCTGGCTGGCCGACCGCGCCGCCCGCGAGCGCACCGGCGAGCCGGGGATCGGCGGGGTCCGCGACGTCGCCACGCGCCTGGCCGGCTCCTCGGACATGTTCACCCGTCAGGACCCGCCGGGCCTGCCCGAGGGGCGCAGCCTGCGCGCCCCCTGGGCCTCGATCAACTACGTCACCGCCCACGACGGCTTCACCCTGCGCGACCTCACCGCCTACGAGTCCAAGCACAACGAGGCCAACGGCGAGGACAACCGCGACGGCACCTCGGACAACCGCTCCTTCCACCACGGCCACGAGGGCGAGCTCCCACCCGGCGACCCGCGCCGCGAGGAGATCGAGGCCGCCCGCCGGCGCACCGCCCGCAGCGTGCTGGCCACGCTCCTGCTGGCGTCGGGCACCCCGATGCTCACCGCGGGCGACGAGCGGGGCCGCACCCAGCGCGGCAACAACAACGCCTACTGCCAGGACAACGAGATCTCCTGGGTCGACTGGCGACGCACCGCAGCGGCGGAGAGGCTGCGCGCGACCGTGGTGCGCCTGCTCCAGCTGCGCGGCGAGCACCCCCAGCTGCGGGCCCCGCACTTCCTGCGCCCGGCGGACCCGGAGCAGCTCGACGCCGGACAGATCGCCTGGTTCGACGAGACCGGGGCGCCGATGGCGCACGAGGAGTGGATGGATCCCACCCGGCACGTGCTGGTCATGCTGCGCCCGGCGGTCCACGGCCGCGAGGGCGCCGAGCACCTGCTGGTGATACTCTCCGGCGCCGCGGATGCGACCGAGGTGCGCCTGCCGGAGGCCCCCTGGCCGCAGGGCGCGGCGAAGGTGCTGCTGGACACGGCGCTGGAGTCCCCCGAGGACCTGCCGCCCGGACCGGTCGGTGACCGCACGGTCACCGTCGCGCCCGGCGGCGTCGTGGTGCTCGGCATCGCTCCCTGAGTCACGCCGCCCCTCCCCGAGCGGCTATCGTGAGGTCAGTCACCGCGATCGTCGCAGAGCGCCCTGTGACCAGGGAGCGCTCAGGCAGGAGAGGCCATGTCCGAGACCACTTTCCGCACGGGGCTGGACGCCGGGATCGGCCGCATCCCGATCATGGACGTCCAGCCCGTCGTCGACGGCGGGAGGTTCCCCGCCCGCTGCGTCGAGGGCGAGACCGTCGCGGTGCGCGTCAACTCCTTCCGCGAGGGCCATGACGCGATGGGCGTGCAGCTGGTGCTGGTCTCCCCCACCGGGGTCGAGACCCGTCGGCCGCTGCGCTCGACGAACCCGGGGCTGGACCTGTGGGAGGCCACGATCCGGCCCGACGAGCTGGGCAGCTGGACCTTCCGGATCGAGTCCTTCTCCGCCCCGTACGACACCTGGGCCCATGTGGCCGAGGTGAAGATCCCCGCCGGCGTCGACCCGGAGCTGACCTGCGACGAGGGCGTGCTCGTGCTCGAGCGGGTGCTCGCCGAGATCGCCGAGGGCACGCGACCGGCCTCCGACGGGCCGGTGGTCTCCGCCGCGCTCGAGTCGCTGCGCTCCCCCGGCCTGCCGGTCACCGCCCGGGTCGCCCCGGCGCTCGCCGCCGACCTGCGCGGCATCCTCGCCGAGCGGCCGCTGCGCGAGGGCGTCACCGTCGCCGGCCCCTTCCGCCTGGAGGTGCAGCGCCGCCGCGCCCTGTACGGCTCCTGGTACGAGTTCTTCCCCCGCTCCGAGGGCGCGCACTTCGACCCCGAGCACGGCTGGACCTCCGGCACGCTGCGCTCCGCCGCCCGCTCCCTGGACCGGATCGCGCAGATGGGCTTCGACGTCGCCTACCTGACCCCGATCCACCCCATCGGCACCACCTTCCGCAAGGGGCGCAACAACACCCTGGAGACGCAGCCGGGCGATCCCGGCTCCCCCTACGCGATCGGCTCGCCCGCGGGCGGCCACGACGCGATCCACCCCGACCTCGGCACGATCGAGGACTTCGACGCCTTCGTCGCCCGTGCGAAGCAGCTCGGCCTCGAGGTCGCCCTCGACATCGCCCTGCAGTGCTCCCCCGACCACCCGTGGGTGCAGGAGCACCCCGAGTGGTTCGTGGTGCGGGCCGACGGCACCATCGCCTACGCCGAGAACCCCCCGAAGAAGTACCAGGACATCTACCCCCTCAGCTTCGACACCGACTACGAGGGGCTCTACGCCGCGATCCGCGACGTGCTCGAGCACTGGGTCGCCCACGGCGTGACCCTCTTCCGTGTCGACAACCCGCACACCAAGCCGGTGCGCTTCTGGGAGGAGCTGCTGGCGGAGTTCGCGGAGAAGCACCCCGAGGTGATCTTCCTGGCCGAGGCGTTCACCCGGCCGACGATGATGCACACCCTGGGCAAGGTCGGCTACCACCAGTCCTACACCTACTTCACCTGGCGCGAGAGCGCCGAGGAGCTGCAGGAGTACCTCGAGGAGCTGGTCGAGGCGGCGCCCTACATGCGCCCGAGCTTCTGGCCCACCACCCACGACATCCTCACCCCGTACATGAGCTCCGGCGGGCGGCGCGCCTTCGTGCTGCGCGCGATCCTCGCCGCCACGCTCGTGCCGACCTGGGGCATCTACTCCGGCTACGAGCTGGTCGAGGACGTCCCCCGGCCCGGCGCGCAGGAGCAGATCGACAACGAGAAGTACGAGTACAAGCCCCGCGACTACACCGGCGCGCTCACCCGCGGCGAGAGCCTCGAGCCGCTGCTGGGCACCCTGAACCGGATCCGGCGCGAGCACCCCGCGCTGCAGACCCTCACCACCATCCGCTTCCACGAGGCCGACGACCCGCAGGTGCTGGTCTTCTCCAAGCACCTCGACGCCGACGCGAGCGGCACGGGCCGCCCCGACACGGTGCTGGTCGTCTCCCTGACCGCCCACGACCGCGACGCCTCCACCCGGCTGCACCTCGAGCTCGACGCGCTCGGCGTCGAGGGGAGCTTCGAGGTCGAGGACCTGCTCACCGGCGAGCGGTTCCGCTGGGACCGGGAGCCCTTCGTCATCCTGAGCGCCGCCGACCGGCCCGCCCACGTGCTGCGCATCGTCCACCCCGAGGAGAGCTGACATGTCCCACACCACGGAGAGCACCGACCGTCCCGTCCCGGTGATGCCGCTGGGCGAGCACGAGCTCGGCGCGACGGCGACCGGCAGCCACCACGAGCCCCATGCCGTGCTCGGCGCCCACGAGTACGAGGGCGGCGTCACGGTGCGCACCCTCAAGCCCTTCGCGAGCGAGGTCGCGGTGCTCCTGCCCGACGGCTCCGCCCACGCGATGGAGCACGAGCACGACGGGATCTGGACCGTCGCCCTGCCGCTGGCGGAGGTCCCCTCCTACCGGATCCGGGTCACCTGGTCCGCCGGGGAGAACTGGGTCGATCTCGAGGAGCCCTACCGCTTCCTGCCCACGATCGGCGAGCTCGACCTGCACCTGATCCGCGAGGGCCGCCACGAGGAGCTGTGGCGGGCGCTCGGTGCGCACGTGCGCACCGTGGACGGGGTGGAGGGCACCTCCTTCGCCGTCTGGGCGCCGAACGCCCGCGCCGTCCAGGTGATCGGCTCCTTCACCAGCTGGGACGGTCGACTGCACTCGATGCGCTCGCTGGGCACCTCCGGCGTCTGGGAGCTGTTCGTGCCCGGGGTCGGGGCCGGCGAGGTCTACAAGTTCCGGATCCTCGGGCCCGACGGCACCTGGCGCGAGAAGGCCGACCCGATGGCGCGCGCGGCCGAGGTGCCGCCCGCGACCGGCTCCGTGATCACCGTCAGCGACTTCGAATGGACCGACGACCACTGGCTCGCCGAGCGCGCCTCGACCGAGGCGGTCTCCTCCCGCATGTCGATCTACGAGGTGCACCTGGCCAGCTGGCGGCCGGGCCTGGGCTACCGGGAACTCGCCGAGGAGCTCACCGCGTACGTCGCCGAGATGGGCTTCACCCACGTGGAGTTCATGCCGGTCGCCGAGCACCCCTTCGGCGGGTCCTGGGGCTACCAGGTCACCGGCTACTACGCGCCCACCTCCCGGCTCGGCTCCCCCGACGAGCTGCGCCACCTCATCGACACCCTCCACGGCTCCGGCATCGGCGTGATCATGGACTGGGTGCCGGCCCACTTCCCCAAGGACGAGTGGGCGCTGGGCCGCTTCGACGGCACCCCGCTGTACGAGCACGCCGATCCCCGCCGCGGCGAGCATCCGGACTGGGGCACGTACATCTTCGACACCGGCCGCCACGAGGTGCGCAACTTCCTGGTCGCCAACGCCTGCTACTGGCTCGAGGAGTTCCACGTCGACGGGCTGCGGGTCGACGCGGTCGCCTCGATGCTCTATCTCGACTACTCGCGCGAGGACGGCCAGTGGGTGCCCAACCGCCACGGCGGCCGCGAGGACCTCGAGAACATCGCCTTCCTGCAGGAGACCACCGCGACCGCGTACAAGCGCGCGCCCGGCATCGTGATGATCGCCGAGGAGTCCACGTCCTTCCCGGGCGTCACCCGCCCCACCGAGACCGGCGGCCTCGGCTTCGGGTTCAAGTGGAACATGGGCTGGATGCACGACACCCTGCAGTACCTGGGCCAGGACCCGATCAACCGCCAGTACCACCACGGCGAGCTGACCTTCTCGATGGTCTACCAGTACTCGGAGAACTTCATCCTGCCGCTGAGCCACGACGAGGTCGTCCACGGCAAGGGCTCGCTGCTGCGCAAGGCGCCGGGCGACGACTGGCAGCAGGCCGCGACGCTGCGCTCCTATCTCACCTTCCAGTGGACCCATCCGGGCAAGCAGCTGGTGTTCATGGGGATCGAGTTCGCCCAGGGCACCGAGTGGTCCGAGCAGGCCGGGCTGCCGTGGTGGCTGCTGGAGTACCCGCTGCACCGCGGGGCGCAGCAGCTCGTGCGCGACCTCAACGCCGTCCAGGCCGAGTTCCCGGCGCTCTACCAGCGGGACCAGGACCCGGGCGGCTTCGAGTGGCTGATCGGCGACGACGCGCAGCACAACGTGCTCTCCTTCCTCCGACGCGACGAGGCGGGCGATCCCGTGGTCGTGGTCGTGAACTTCTCGCCCGAGCCGTGGCACGATCACCGCATCCCGCTGCCCGAGGGCGGGGACTGGCTCGAGGTGCTGAACTCCGACGCCCCGGTCTACGGCGGCAGCGGGGTCGGGAACCTGGGACGGGTCCACGCCGAGCCCCTCCCCCAGCACGGGCGCGACCACTCGGTGCGCCTCTCGGTGCCGCCGCTCGGCGCCGTGGTCCTCGCCCCCGCCCGCCTGCGCGAGGGCTGAGCCCGAGGGGCGCGGCCCGCCGCCAGGGCTGCCGCAATGTCATGAGCCGCTGTGCTCCAGGAGTGGAACACAGCGGCTCATCACGTGACGCGCAGGGCGGCGCGCGGCGCGACTCAGTACAGGAGGTTCGCGAGGCGCTTGCGGGCCGGGGCCACGCGGGGGTCGTCGGCGCCGGCGACCTCGAACAGCTCCAGCAGGCGCGTTCGCACCGCGTCCTTGGTCTCCTGGTCCGCGCCGCGCAGCTGGTCCAGCAGGCGGGTGAAGGCGTCCTCGACGTGGCCGCCGAGCATGTCGAGATCGGCGACCAGCAGCTGGGCGTCGAGATCGCCGGGGGCGTCGGCCGCGGCCTGACGGGCGGCGGCGAGATCCGCGCCCTGGGTGCGGCGCATCAGCTCGACGGTGGCGAGGCCCGCCTTCGCCTCGCCGTCGGCGGGGCTCTCCTGGAGCTGCTTGCGATAGGCGGCGACGGCGGCGTCGAGGTCGCCCCGCTCGATCGCCTCGTAGGCCTCGGCCAGCAGCGGCGGCAGCGGCTCCTCGGGAGCGGCGGCCTGCTCGGCCTCGCCGCTCGGCAGCTCCATCCCCTGCTGGCGGGCGACGTCGACGACCTGGTTCAGCAGGCCGTCGATCTCCGCCTCGGGCAGCACGGAGTCGACGATCGGCTGCAGCTGGCCCTGCAGCAGGAGCAGCAGCGTGGGCAGCTGCTGGACCCGCAGCGCGGCGGCGACCCGCTGCTGGGTATCGGCGTCGACCACGGCCAGGCGAAGCGCGCCGCCCTTCGCGTCGACGCCGCGGCGCAGGGCGGCGAGATAGGTCGGGCCCTCGGGCACCCGGCCGCTGGTGACCAGCAGGAGGGTCGGGATCTGCTGCGAGTCGGCGATGAGCTGCTCGAGGCCCTGCTCGGTGACGGCGACCTCGTGCGCGGAGGGCTCCCCCGCGTCGGTCGCCCCGGTGCCGTCTGCGGGCTGCTTGAGCGCGGCGAGATCGATGATGCCGTACGGATCGGACACGGAGGTACTCCTTCGACGGGTGCGTGACGGCACCAGTCTAGGGAGTGGCCGCCGGGAGCGGCCCCAGGGCCGACGGGACCGGACGCGGATCACGGTGCCGGCGGCGCCGGCTCTCGCGGACGATCACCGCCCGTGGGTCACTCCCCGCTGGCGGCGAGCGCGGTCTGGGTCGCGCCGATCGGCTGGACCTGGCCCCCGGCGTCGGCCGAGGGGATGAAGAGGGCCACGTGGGTGCCGAACTCGCGCACGTACTGCTTGGTGAACTCGCGGGTTCCGATCACCTTGGTGTACTTGTTGTCCTCCGCGTAGCGCATGGTCGCGCCGTCCTTGATCGCGACCTTGCGCGAGGACATCAGCGTCGCCATCACGATCGCGCCGCCGTCCTCCGTGCGCAGGCCCGCGAGCTCGCCGTCCCGCACGGAGTAGGTCTCGCGGATGGTGCCTGCCTCGTCCCATTCCACGCCCTTGTTGAGCTCCTTGCGCTCGGCCTGGATGCGCTTGTGCGTGCCGGTCTGGAAGGGGTTCGCGGCGAGCTTGTCGTCGGGGTCCGCGGCGTCGCCGTCGGTGAGCACCTTCGCGTAGAGCTCGAGCGCCTGCGCCGGGGTCATGACCAGGCCCTCGGCGTCGGCGGTGAGCGCCTCGGAGCCGACCACGGCGTTGGGGACGGTGGGCATGTCCACGCCGACCGCCTGCTGGGCCCAGCCCCAGGCGGTGTAGCCGGACTTCGCGTCCTTCTGCTGCATCGCCAGGAAATACGGCACGCCGTCCTGCACGGAATCCTCGACCAGCGCGATCGCGACGCGCGGGAACTCGGCGCTGACCGAGCTCATGGGCACGATCGTCCCGGCGCCGGGGACCTTGAGGTCCTCGGCCCACTCGGGGGCCTTCTCGATCAGGCCGTAGACGGCTTTGCGGAACTCCGCGGCGGAGCCGGAGACGCGCGGGGCGAGCTTCGCGGCGTCCTTCGCCTCGTCGGCCGCGACCACGGCGGCGTTGACCTCGGGCACGATCTGCTCGATCTGCTCGGTGGTCTGCACGGGCGTGGGCTCGGCGAGCTGCTTGCCGGTGGGCGGCGCCGGCGGTGCGGACGGCTCGGAGCCGCAGGCGGCGAGCAGACCGGTGGCGAGCACACCACCGGCTCCGAGCAGGAGGCCACGGCGGCCGACGGGTCGAGTGCTCATCACATTGTCCTTCCGCGCGGGGCCGCGCAGCGTCTGGGGGGTCATCGTCGCTCCTGGTCCGCGTCGTCGCCGGAGGGGTCCGCGTCCTGGGAGCCGGCGTAGGAGCCGGCGTCGGAGGCGGTGCCGTCGGCGCCGGTCCCCGCGTCGTCGGCCCGGTCGCCGAAGGACCACACGCTCTGCTCGCCGACCTCGCGGGCGCCGGGGGCGTCCAGGGGGCCCTCGGCGCGCGGGGCGTCGGCGCCGTCTGCGTCAGTGTCGGCGCCGTCGGTGTCGGAGCGGTCCCGGTCATCGGACAGGCCGCCTGCCGCGGCGCCGGCTGCGGCGCCGCCCGTGGCGAGCGACGTGCGCGCCTCGCTCGAGCGCGCCTCCTGGGGCTCCTCGAGCAGCTCGTCCTCGCCCTCGTCGCCGCGGCGGCCGATCGAGACGACCAGGAGCACCAGACCGATCACGGCAATCGCGGCGCCGCCGGCATAGGCGTAGGGCACCCACTCGTTCTCGTCGTCCACCGGCCAGGTGATCGAGATCTTGTCGGCGCCGGCGGCGGTGCCGTCGGTGACGATCAGCAGGGAGCGGTAGACCTGCTCGTTCTCGCCGTTCTCCGCGGCCCAGAACTCGGCGATGTCCAGCGTGTAGGGGCTGGCGGAGGTGTCCACGGAGCGCCAGAGGTCCGAGCCGGTCGGGTCGGAGATCTCCGCAGCGCCGTCGGGCTCGACGTCCTCGGTGCTCAGCGTGCTCCAGTCGGAGGCGCCGGTGACGCGGGTGTGGTGGACGCCCTCGAGATAGGCGTCGATGTCGCTGTTCGAGGCGGTGATCACGGAGACGTCGGAGGCGCCCTCGATCACGACCTTCCCCTCCTCGCCGCCCACGTAGAGCACGCCCGGGTCGATCACGACGGCGGGACCCGGATCCTCCAGGGTCGCCGTGGCGGTGGTCTCGGTCTCGGGGGCCCAGGTGGTCTCGCCCAGACGGCCGAGCACGAGCCCGATCAGTCCGATCAGGACCAGCAGGACGGCCAGGAGTCGTTGCACGGTGGATTGCTCCTTCAATGGGGGCCGCCAGGCCCCGGACACGGGACCGCTCCACGATACGAGCACGGCGCGTCGGCGACCAGGCCCCCGTGAGCATGGGCACCCGGGGTGAAGCACCTCTCACACCCCTCTCATCGCCCTCTCGTCGGCGCCGGGCCGCTCCCCCGTCGCGGCTCCCGGCGCGCCCCGCCGCGTCGGCAGAGGCCCGCCGCAGGTGTCGTACCCTGTCGGGGTGCGTCTCGTCGTTGCCCGCTGCTCCGTCGACTACACCGGTCGACTCACCGCCCACCTGCCGCTCGCTCCCCGGCTCCTGATCGTCAAGGCCGACGGAAGCGTGCTCGTGCACTCCGACGGCGGCAGCTACAAGCCCCTGAACTGGATGAGCCCGCCCTGCACGCTGACCACCTCGCGCCGTGACGATGCCGAGGCGGAGTCCGATCCCGAGGGCGACTGGATCGAGCAGTGGGACGTGGTCCACGACAAGTCCGGCGATCGCCTCCGGGTGCGGCTGCACGAGGTGCTCGAGGACTCCTCCCACGAGCTCGGCGTCGATCCCGGCCTGCAGAAGGACGGCGTGGAGGCGCATCTGCAGGCGCTCCTCGCCGAGAACATCGAGACGCTCGGCGACGGCTGGTCGCTGGTGCGCCGTGAGTACTTCACCGCGATCGGCCCCGTGGACATCCTCGCCCGCGACGAGAACGGCGGCACCGTCGCGATCGAGATCAAGCGCCGCGGCGAGATCGACGGCGTCGAGCAGCTCACCCGCTATCTCGACCTGCTGAACCGCGACCCGCTGCTCGCCCCCGTGCGCGGCATCTTCGCCGCCCAGGCCATCAAGCCGCAGGCGAAGGTGCTGGCCGGCGACCGCGGCATCGACTGCGTCACCCTCGACTACGACGCCCTGCGCGGCATCGACGACGCGGAGTCGCGCCTGTTCTGAGCCCCGTCCCCTTCGATCCACCCCGGGAGTGCGCATGCCCACCGACGTGCCCGTGCCGACCGACCTCTTCGCGCCGCCCGCGGATCTCGCCCTGCGCGGCACCGCCGTGCTCGAGCAGGGGCTGGTCCCCGACGCCCTGGTGCTCTGCGCCGGGGAGCGGATCCTCTGGGCAGGCCCCGCCGCCCACGCGCCCGCCGAGCTCCTTCCCGAGGACAGCCGCGTCCTCGAGCACGACGGGCTGATCCTGCCGGGGCTGGTGGACCTGCACTGCCACGGCGGCGGCGGCGCCTCCTTCCCCGACTCCGAGGGCGCCGAGGAGATGCTCGAGGCGGTCCTCGAGCACCGCCGGCACGGCACCACCTCCCTCGTCGCCTCCCTCGTCACCGCCGACGCCGCGACCCTGCGCGAGAAGGTCGCCCAGCTCGCCGGTCTCCACCGCGACGGGGAGATCACCGCGATCCACCTCGAGGGCCCCTTCCTCTCCGAGGCCCGCCGCGGCGCGCAGAACCCCGCCCACCTCACCGACGGCGACCCGGCGCTGGTGCGCGAGCTCGCCGAGATCGCCGGCGGCGCCCTCGCGACGATGACCGTCGCCCCCGAGGCCGCCGGGGCCGACGAGGTGATCGACGCGCTCGCGGGCAGCGGCGCCATCCCCTCGCTCGGCCACACCGACGGCGGCAGCGCGGAGATGACCCGCGCCGTCGACCGCTCGATCGCGGCGCTGCGTCGCCGCCGCGGGCGCTCCCCGCTGCCCACGGCGACCCATCTCTTCAACGGCATGCGCCCGATCCACCACCGCGACCCGGGCCCGGCCCTCGCGGCACTCGATGCCGCCTCGCGCGGGGAGATGGTGGTCGAGGTGATCGCCGACGGCGTGCACCTCGATGCGCGCACCGTCGCGCACGTCTTCTCGATCGCCGCGGCGGACTGCGTCGTGCTGGTCACCGACGCGATGGCCGCCGCCGGGATGGCCGACGGCCGCTACCGGCTCGGCGCACTCGACGTCACCGTCGAGGAGGGCGTCGCCACGCTCACCGAGGGCGGGGCGATCGCGGGCGGGACCGCGCACCTGGTCGAGGTGCTGCGCCATGCGGTGCTCGAGGCCGGAGTCGACCTGGTCGCGGCGGTCCGCGCGGCCTCGACCGTTCCTGCCCGGGTGCTGGGGCTCGAGGAGCACATCGGGGCGCTGGCCACCGGGTGCCGGGCCGATGTGCTGATGGTGGACCGCGCGTTGCGCCCGGTCACGGTGCTGCGGGGCGGCCGGGAGGTCTGAGGCCAGGGCCCGGTTGCTCTCCGCTCGGCCCGGCCGGGTCGACCCGCGCAGGTCGGCGTCGGCCCGGCGCCGCCTGAGTCCGTTCGGCGCCGCCGCCGACCGCTCGGCTCAGTCCGCGTCCCCGATGACGAGGCCGGTCGGTGCGGCCTCGAGCCAGGAGTTCAGCGCCGCACCCGGGACGAGGTCGACGATCGCGTGGACCTCGCGGCGGTCGCGCAGGGTGAAGGCGAGCAGGTAGGCCTCCTGGCCGCCCTCGACACGGGCCGGGAGCCGGCGCCGGTTCACCTCGACGATCTCACCGCGGCGGATCACGACCTCGGGACCGATCCGCACCGAGAACGCACGGAACCAGCGCAGGCGGTCGGTGCCGAAGCGCATCATGCCGTGCTGCCAGCGCTCACCGCCCACGATCCCCCGCCGTTGCAGCGAGCACTCGAAGGCACCCCGGGTGCGCGAGCCCAGCACCTGGCGCTGGGCGACCAGCATCACTGCGAGCACCACCAGAACGACGAGCATCCCGACCCCCACCAGGAGGATCGGGATGCCCTTGTCGTCCATCTGCGATGCGCCGCCGCTCAGATCCGGTCGGCGTGCGGCGCCTGGGCCTCCGCATCGTCGACGCCGATGGTCACGACGTCGGAGTCCACGGAGACGAAGCCGCCCGACACGAAGCGCTCGTCGACGTGGCCGTCCAGGTCGTGGATCCGGATGACGCCGTCGCCGAGGATCGTGAGCGTCGGCTGCATCTGCGGCAGGATGCCCATCGAGCCGTCGATCGCGGGCACGACCACCTGCGAGGCCTGCCCTGTCCAGACGGTCCGGTCGGCGGTGACGAAGGTGACCTCGAGCGCACTCACGCGCCGAGCTCCTTGTCGATGCGGTGCTGGTTCTCCAGCACCATGTCGATGCCGCCCACGTTGAAGAAGGCCGACTCGGTGATGTGGTCGAACTCGCCGTCGCAGATGCCCTTGAAGCCCTCGATGGTGTCCTTCATGGGGACGTCCGAGCCGTCCACGCCGGTGAACTGCTTGGCGAGGTGGGTGTTCTGCGAGAGGAACTGCTGGATGCGGCGTGCCCGCGAGACGATGACCTTGTCCTCCTCGGACAGCTCGTCCACGCCCAGCATCGCGATGATGTCCTGCAGCTCCTTGTTGCGCTGGAGGATCTGCTTCACGCGCACCGCGGTGTCGTAGTGGTCCTGGCCCACGTAGCGGGGGTCGAGGATCCGCGAGGTCGAGGCCAGCGGATCGATCGCCGGGTAGAGGCCGCGCGAGGCGATCTCTCGCGAGAGCTCCGTGGTGGCGTCGAGGTGGGCGAAGGTCGTCGCCGGGGCCGGGTCGGTGTAGTCGTCGGCCGGGACGTAGATCGCCTGCATCGAGGTGATCGAGTGGCCGCGGGTCGAGGTGATGCGCTCCTGGAGAACGCCCATCTCGTCGGCCAGGTTCGGCTGGTAGCCCACCGCGGAGGGCATGCGGCCCAGCAGGGTGGAGACCTCGGAGCCCGCCTGGGTGAAGCGGAAGATGTTGTCGATGAACAGCAGCACGTCCTGCGCCTGCTCGTCGCGGAAGTACTCGGCCATGGTCAGGGCCGAGAGCGCGACGCGCAGACGGGTGCCCGGCGGCTCGTCCATCTGGCCGAAGACCAGGGCGGTCTTCTCGATGACGCCGGACTCGGTCATCTCCTCGATGAGGTCCCAGCCCTCACGGGTGCGCTCGCCGACGCCCGCGAACACCGACACGCCGTCGTGGTTGTTGGCCACGCGGTAGATCATCTCCTGGATGAGCACCGTCTTGCCCACGCCCGCGCCGCCGAACAGGCCGATCTTGCCGCCCTTGACGTACGGGGTGAGCAGGTCGATCGACTTGATGCCGGTCTCGAACATCTGGGTGGCCGACTCGAGCTGGTCGAAGTTCGGTGCCTTGCGGTGGATGGGCCAGCGCTCGGAGATCTGCAGCTGATCGGCGGGCTTGTTCAGCGGGGTGCCGATCACGTCGAACACGGTGCCGAGGGTCGCATCGCCGACCGGCACCGAGATCGGGGCGCCGGTGTCGGTCACGGCCTGGCCGCGGACCACGCCGTCGGTGGGCTTCAGCGCGATGCCGCGCACCATGCCGTCGCCGAGGTGCTGGGCGGTCTCGAGGGTCAGGGTCGACGCCTCGAGGCCCGAGCCGGTGTCCTCGATCTGGATGGTCAGCGCGTTGTAGAGGTCGGGGATGTTCCCCGGGGGGAACTCGATGTCGACGACGGCGCCGGTGACGCGCGCGACGCGCCCGGTGGCGGTCGGCGCCGAGGCGACGGGGGCCTGGCTGTCAGTGGTGGTGGTCATGTGTTCTCTCCATGTCGAGCCGACGCTGGGGCGAGGTCGGCCACAATCTGTCGGCGGATGTCTCAGCGTTCGGTGCGGCCGGATCCCGAGAGCGCGTCGGCGCCGCCGACGATCTCCGTGATCTCCTGGGTGATCTCCGCCTGGCGGGCGGAGTTCGCCAACCGGGTGAACTTGTCGATCTGCGTCTGGGCGTTGTCGGTCGCGGTCTTCATCGCACGCTGCGTGGAGGCGTGCTCGGAGGCCATCGCCTGCAGCAGGATGTTGGTGATGCGCGAGCGGATGTACCGGGGCAGCAGCTCCTCGATCACCGCGTCCGCGTCCGGCACGAACTCGTAGAGCGGGTAGGTAGGCGCGTCCTGCTCGGCGCCCGCCTCGACCAGGCCCATCGGCACCATGCGGACGGACGTGGTGCGCTGGAGGAACCGGGACTCGAAGCGGGTGCCGACCACGTACATCTCATCGAGGTGGACCTCAGGGTCCTCGGTGAGGAGGTCCTCGGTGAGCACCGAGGCGATCTCCCGCCCGAGCTCCGGGATCTCGTTCTCCTTGTACGGCGTCCACGCGCGGTGCGGGGGCCGGTTGCGGAACCGGTAGTACGACTCGCCCTTGAGGCCGACGACGTACATCACGGGGGTCTTGCCCTCGTCGCGCAGCGTGTTGGCCAGTTGCTCGGCAGCCCGGATCACGTTGTGCGAGTAGGGGCCGGTCATGCCTCGGTCCGCGGTGATCATCAGGATGCCGACGCGGCCGGTCTCGTGCCGCTCGCTGTCCAGGAACGGGTGCGAGATCTCCGTGGAGTGCGTCGCCACCGAGCCGATCGCGCGGGTGAGCGCCTCGGCGTACGGCGTGGTCGCCTCCACCCTGGCGTGCGCCTTGGCGATGCGCGAGGCCGCGACCATCTCCTTGGCCTTGAAGATCTTCTTCATCCCCTGGGCGGAGCGGATCCTCTGCTTGTATACCCTCTGCTGGGCTCCCATTGCTCTCCTCGTGCGAGATCGGTGCGTGGCCGGCGGGTGCCGCCGCCCCGTGCGGGACGGCGGCAGCTCGCATCAGCCTCGGACGATCTGCTCCTGCTCGATCTCGCCGGCGTCCATGCGCTCGTTCTCGTCGGTGCGCGCGGTGCCCTCGCCCATCCCTGCCAGGAAGTCCTGCTTGACCTGGTCGAGGATGCTCGAGAGCTCCTCCTCGGTCGAGGACTCGAACTTGCCGGTGGTGCGGATGGTCTCGAGCACGCCGCCGTTGTGGCGCAGGTGCTCCAGCAGCTGGGCCTCGAAGTCGCGGACGTCCTCCACCTCGACGTCGTCGAACTTGCCCTTGGTGCCCGCCCAGATCGAGACGACCTGCTCCTCCATCGGGAAGGGCGAGTACTGCGACTGCTTGAGCAGCTCCATCAGGCGAGCGCCGCGGTGCAGCTGCTGCTTCGAGGCCGCGTCCAGGTCGGAGGCGAACATCGCGAAGGCCTCGAGGTCGCGGAACTGCGCGAGCGAGAGCTTCAGGGTGCCCGAGACCGCCTTCATGGCCTTCGTCTGCGCGGAGCCGCCGACGCGGGAGACCGAGATGCCGACGTCGACCGCCGGGCGCTGGTTCGCGTTGAACAGGTCCGACTGCAGGAAGCACTGGCCGTCGGTGATCGAGATGACGTTGGTCGGGATGTACGCCGAGACGTCGTTCGCCTTGGTCTCGATGATCGGCAGGCCGGTCATCGAGCCGCCGCCCATCTCGTCGCTGAGCTTGGCGCAGCGCTCGAGGAGGCGGGAGTGCAGGTAGAACACGTCGCCGGGGTACGCCTCGCGGCCCGGCGGGCGGCGCAGCAGCAGCGACACGGCGCGGTAGGCCTCGGCCTGCTTCGACAGGTCGTCGAAGACGATCAGGACGTGCTTGCCCTCGTACATCCAGTGCTGGCCGATGGCCGAGCCGGTGTAAGGGGCGATGTACTTGAAGCCCGCGGGGTCCGAGGCGGGGGCGGCGACGATCGTGGTGTACTCCAGCGCGCCGGCCTCCTCGAGGGTGGCGCGCACGGAGGCGATGGTCGAGCCCTTCTGGCCGACGGCGACGTAGATGCAGCGGACCTGCTTCGAGGGGTCGCCGGACTCCCAGTTGGCCTTCTGGTTCAGGATCGTGTCGATGCCGATCGCGGTCTTGCCGGTCTGGCGGTCGCCGATGATCAGCTGACGCTGGCCGCGGCCGATCGGGGTCATCGCGTCGATGGCCTTCAGACCGGTCTGCATCGGCTCCTTGACGGCCTTGCGCTGCATCACGCCGGGCGCCTGCAGCTCGAGGGCGCGGCGGCCGACGGTCTCGATCTCGCCGAGGCCGTCGATCGGGGCGCCGACCGGGTCCACGACGCGGCCGAGGTAGCCGTCGCCGACGGGGACCGAGAGCACCTGGCCGGTGCGGCGGACCTGCTGGCCCTCCTCGATGCCGCTGAACTCGCCGAGGACGACGACGCCGACCTCGCGCAGCTCGAGGTTCAGGGCGAGGCCGAGGGTGCCGTCCTCGAAGCGGACGAGCTCGTTGGCCATGACGTTCGGGAGGCCCTCGACGCGCGCGATGCCGTCGGCGGCCTCGCTGACGCGACCGATCTCCTCGCGCTCGGTGGCGCCTGCCTGGTAGGTGGACACTGCGGTGTCCAGGGCGTTCCGGATCTCCTCCGGGCTGATCGTGAGCTCCGCCATCTGGTGCTTCGCTTCCTCTCGGTCTCCCCGCGATGGGGAGTGTCTGGTCAGTGCTGGGGGACGCCGGGGCGTCGAGGGCTGGTTCAGGCCACGAGCGAGGACCGGGCCCGCGAGAGCCTGGCCAGCACGGTGGCGTCGTAGAGGTCGTCGCCGACCTGGATCCGGAGCCCGCCGACCACCTCCGGGTCGACCTGGAGGTTCAGCTGCACCTCACGGCCGTAGATGCCGGTCAGGACCGCGGAGAGGCGGGCCTGCTGCGATTCGTTCAGCGGGACGGCGCTGGCGACCTCCGCGAAGGCGCGCCGGCGACGGTCCGCGGCGAACCGCGCGAACTCCTCGACACGACGGGCCGGCTTGAGCTCGCTGCGACGTCCGACCGCGCGCGCCGCGAGGATGACCGTGAGCGGGTGCACGCGGCCCTCCAACAGCCGCCGCAGCAGCACCGCCCGACGAGCGGGCTCGTCCCGAGCCCCGTCGAGGGCCGAGGTGAGGTCCCCGCTGCCGTCGATCAGGCGGGAGGCTTGGAAGAGCTCCCCCTCGATCTGCTCCAGCACTCCCTCGCGCAGGGCGAGGTCGAGGAGGGTCGAGACCCCGAGCAGCTCGAGGGCGTCGAGGATGTCCTCCTGTTCGGACCAGCGTCGCCGCACGACCTCGAGCGCGAGCTCGAGGGTCCGGGGCCCGACCCGGCCTTCGAACAGCGAGCGCACGGCGGCCTCCTTGACGGCCGCGGGGCGGCCGGCATCGGAGAGCATGCGCACCAGCTGGTTGCTGGAATCGATGGCATCGGCCATCGAGAACAGCTCCTCGGCCTCGGTGTCCGGCACGGCGTCGGCCGCGGGGGCGGTCTCTGCCTGTCGGAGCACCTCGGCGAAGGAGGTGGAGGAGGTTCCTCGCATCACGGGTCCTTATCGGGTGGTGGTCTGGCTCGACTCGAGGTCGTCCAGGAACCTGTCGATCACACGGCGGGAGCGCTCGTCGTCGGTGAGGGACTCCCCGACGATCTTCGAGGCGAGATCGCTGGCGAGGGTTCCCACCTCGCCGCGCAGCTCCGTCGAGGCGGCGACCCGCTCGGCGCTCAGCTGCTGGCGTCCTGCGGAGAGCAGGCGCTCGTTCTCCGCCTCGGCACGGGCACGGGCCTCGTCGACGATCTTCTGGCCGTCGGCGCGGGCCTTCTCGCGGATCGCAGCGGCTTCCTGACGCGCCGCCGCGAGCTCCTGCTCCTGGTCGTTCCTGAGCTGGTCGGCCTGCTCCTGGACCTGCTCCGCATGGCGGATGCCGCCCTCGATCTTCTCGCTGCGCTCGTCGAGCACGGCGTTCATGCGCGGGAGCACGAACTTCATGAAGACGCCCGCGAAGATCAGTAGGAAGATCGCCGACCAGACGATCTCCTCCGGGAGCGGGATGAGCAGCCGCCAGCCGGGTACGGTGTCTGCTCCTTCGGCAAGAATCATCGACTCTGCCTCAGAAGATCAGGCCGGTGACGATCGCCAGCAGCGCGAGGATCTCGGTGAACGCCACACCGATCAGCATGGTGGTCTGCAGCTGCGAGCGCATCTCGGGCTGACGGGCCTGCGCCTCGGCGGTCTTGCCGACGAGGATGCCGAGGCCGATGCCCGGGCCGATCGCGGCGAGGCCGTATCCGAGGGTCGCGATGTTGCCGGTCACCTCAGCGAGGATGGTGGACTCCATGGGGTGTTTCCTTTCGTTGTGCCGCGCTGGGGGCGACGATCAGGTTCTTGGGGGTCGGGAAGGTCGGGGACCGCTCGGCGGGGCCGGGTGACCTGCCGCCGCAGCGGGGGTCAGTGCTCGTCGGAGGTGGCGAGCTGGATGTACACGGCGGTCAGCATCGTGAAGATGAAGGCCTGCAGCGCGGCCACGAAGATCTCGAATCCGTAGATCCCGATCGCCATCGCGCCGGCGAAGGGCGAGATCGCGATCAGCCAGTCGCCCGAGAACAGCAGCGCGTGGGTCATGCCGATGAACACCACGATCATCATGTGCCCGGCGACCATGTTCGCCAGCAGTCGGATGGTCAGTGAGGCCCAGCGGATCACGACGACCTGGAGCAGCTCGATCGGGATCAGCAGGATGTAGATCGGCCACGGGATGCCGGGGGGCATCGTCTCGGCGCGGAGGTAGCCGAGGAAGCCGTGCTTGCGGATGCCGGCGCCCACGTAGGTCACGAACGTCCACAGCGCCATCAGCAACGGCAGGCCGATGACCGAGGTCCCGGCGAGGTTGAGGCCGGGGACGACTCCGGCGAGGTTCATCGACAAGATGAACACGAACATCGTGATCAGCATCGGGGCGAAGCGCTTGCCGTCCTTCAGGCCCAGCGTGTTCGCGATGATGTTGTTGTTGACGAAGT
Source organism: Brachybacterium atlanticum (assembly GCF_025669985.1). Taxonomy (NCBI): domain Bacteria; kingdom Bacillati; phylum Actinomycetota; class Actinomycetes; order Micrococcales; family Dermabacteraceae; genus Brachybacterium; species Brachybacterium atlanticum. The sequence continues at coordinate 115,921 of NZ_JAKJJW010000007.1, forward strand.
CGATGACGAGCTCGACCGCACTCTGGACCCGGCCGGGGACCAGCTTTGCGCGCGAGGCGACGATGCACATGAAGATGAGCACGGCCGCGAGCACGATGAGACGCACGAGCTGGACCCGGTTGAACTCGAAGACGGTGCCTTCGAAGAGGATCGCGTCGGGGAAGAACTCACCCAGCGTCGGGATGTGGAAGAACGAGTCGTCCTCGGCGTGCAGCGTGGGGCTGAGGTCTGCGGTGTTCAGCTCGATCTCCCGTGGTCTGGGGCCGACAGCGGGGTGCCGTGCCTCGGTGTCATTCTCGATCGGTGCCGTCCCGGATGCGGCCTCCATGGTGTCCAACGATGGACGTGGACGGGGCGGCCCGGCTGGTCGATCAGTGCTCGGCCCGCCCCCGGATATGCTCCGTGATCAGCGCTCGAACACCTCGTGAAGCATAACAGAGGATCGCCTTCCGGCCTGGGTCCTAGGAGTGCTCGTCGGCGCTCGCGGCAGGGTCCACATCGAGCGGCTGCCGAGTGCGGGCCAGCACCACGGCCTCGATGAGGACGGCCGAGACCGCACCGACCAGCAGTGCGAGCCCGATCCATGTGCTCGAGACGGACTCGACGTCCCTGACCAGCAGTAGGACCAGGATCACAGCGAACATCTTGACCGCCCAGGAGCCCAGCACGGTCGCGGCCATGCTCACCGGGGTGAGGCGGGGCCCGGCGAAGGTGATCGCGACGGTCGGGAGGACGATCGCCAGGGTGAGCCCGGTGCCCACCAGCGCGCCGAGCAGGGCGGCGCTCTCGGGGCGGATCGCCGCGATCGCGAGCAGGACGAGATCGGCGACCAGGCCGACGCCGGCGGCGATCAGCGTCGCGCGCTGCATGGAGCGGTCGCTCGCGGCGCGCCGCGGGGAGCGCGGGCTCGAGCAGGCGGGGGTCTCAGGCTGAGCGGGCATCGGAGTCCTTCCGGTGGCGGCCGGGCCGCCATCTGAGCGGGTCGAAGGTGAGCAGGACGGCCAGGAGCATCCCGATCGCCCAGAAGATCCCGACCACGTGCCGCGGGGCCATCAGCGGGAGCAGCAGGCCCACGCAGATCACGATCGTCCAGGTGTACATGATCAGCACCGCGGTGCGCTTGGAGTGCCCCAGGCCCAGCAGGCGGTGGTGCAGGTGCGCCTTGTCGGCGTGGAAGGGGGATTTCCCCGAGCCGATCCGTCGCACCACGGCGAGGCCGAAGTCGAGGATGGGGATCACCATCACGCCGATCGGCAGCAGGATCGGCAGGAACTGGCCGAAGAAGTCTGCGCCGGAGAGGGTCGCGGGGTCGACCTGGCCGGTGACGGCGATCGTGGAGGCCGCGAGCAGCAGGCCCAGCAGCATCGAGCCCGAGTCCCCCATGAAGATCCGGGCTCGCGTGAGGTTGTGCGGCAGGAAGCCCAGACAGGCCCCGATCATCACGGCGGTCAGCAGCGCGGCGAGCGAGGAGTAGTCGGAGGCCGAGGTGTCGCGCGTGAGCATGTACGCGTAGTAGAAGAAGGCGGAGCCGCCGATCGCCATCACGCCGGCGGCGAGGCCGTCCAGGCCGTCGACGAAGTTCACGGCGTTCATGCTGACCACCACCACGAGGACCGTGAGGATCAGCGCCGCGCGCCCCGACAGGACGGTCATGCCGTTGATCGGGAGGGTCACCAGGCTCACCCCCTGCCAGGCGAGCAGCAGCGCGGCGAGCACCTGGCCGGCGAGCTTGGTCATCCAGTCGAGGTCCCAGCGGTCGTCGGCCGCGCCGAGCAGGCACACCAGCGCCGCGGCGGAGAGAATGGCCCAGGGCTGGCGGGAATCGTGGAAGAGCCCTTCGAGGAAGGGCACGTTGCTCGCGATCAGCATCGCGGCGACCACGCCGGTGAGCATCGCCAGCCCTCCCAGGCGCGGGGTGACGGCGTCGTGGACATCGCGCTCCCGCACCGCGGTCATCGCCCCGGCGCGCCGGGCCAGCAGCCGCACCGCGGGCGTCACCAGGAAGGTGACCGCCGTCGCGAGCAGCAGCAGGAACAGGTAGATCCTCACCCGGGCATGTACTCCGGGCGGGCGGGACCGTCGTCCGGCCGGTCCTCCGGCGCGGGGGCCGTCGACCCGGAGGCCGAGGGCCCGGAGTCCGAGGATCCGGCGGTCGAGGGCTCAGCCGTCGAGGGCTCGGAGGTCGAGGGCTCAGCCGTCGAGGGCTCGGAGGTCGAGGGCTCGACGGTCGACGGCGCGGCGGCGTCCTCGCCGGGAGCGGCCGGCGGCGTCTCGGCCGGGCCCTGCGGGACGCTCTCGAGCTCGGGCTCGGAGGGCAGGTCGAGGACGGAGGGGGCGTCCCCGTCGGCCTCGCCGGCGGGTGCGGCGTCGGAGGCGCCCTCGGCGCTCTCCGTCGAGGTCCCGGGCGCGCCGTCCTCGCCCTGCTCCCCTGCCGCGTCCTCGTCCTCCTCCTCGGAGGGCTCGGGCTCGGGGGCGGTGAAGATGTCGCCGACCACGTCGATGATCTGCTGCTTCGTGATGGCGCCCTCGCGCACGATCTCGGCAGGCGTGACGGTGGCGTCGAGGATGGTGGAGCTCGCGCCGATCCGGGCGGCGCCCCCGTCGAGGTACACCTCGACCGCGTCGCCGAGCTGGGTCGCGGCGTCGAGCACGGAGGTCGCCGCCGGCTTGCCGTGGCGGTTCGCGCTGGAGACGGCGAGCGGGCCGGTGCGGCGCAGCAGCTCGAGGGCGGTCTCGTCCTCCGGCATGCGCAGCGCGACGGTGCCGCGGGTCTCGCCCAGGTCCCAGGTGAGCGAGGGCTGGGCGGTGAGGATGATGGTCAGCGCACCGGGCCAGAGCGCCTCGGCGAGGTCCTCGACGTACTCGGGCAGGTCGGTCGCCAGCGCCATCAGCACGGCGTGGTCGCCGATCAGCACGGGCGGCGGGGTGTCGCGGCCGCGGCCCTTCGCCTCGAGCAGGTCCTGCACGGCCTGCGGGGTGAACGCATCGGCGCCGATCCCATAGACGGTGTCGGTCGGCAGGACGATGAGACCACCGCCTCGCACGGCGTCGACGGCGGCGGCGAGGGCGTCCTCGCGGGTCTCTGGGTTCTGGGTGTCGTGCACGCTCACCGTGACAGTCTCCCATGTCCGTCCTGCGACTCCGATGCACGACGGCGCGCGATCAGGAAACGGTCGCGTCCGGTGAGGTCGGGGGCCGTGAGGATCCCCTCGAAGCCGCCGTGGTCGCGGGCGAGGGCGCGCGTCGCCCCGCCCTGCACGTCGGCGTGCTCCATCACGAGCAGGCCGCCGGGTCGCAGCAGCCGCGCCGCCCAGGCCACGACGGCGCGCGGGACCGCGAGACCGTCCTCTCCCCCGCCGAAGAGGGCGCGGTGCGGGTCGTGCGCGAGGACCTCGGGGTCCTGGGGCACGGCGCCGGCGGGGATGTAGGGCGGGTTCGAGAGGACGGCGTCGACGGGGGCCGCCGCGGCGAGCTCCGGGACCTCCCCCAGCAGGTCGGCGTGCAGCACCCGGCCGCGGCCGGGACCGGCGAGCTCGAGGTTCTCGGCGGCGAGATCCGCGGCGGCGCCGTCGACCTCGACCGCCAGCACGCGGGCGCCGGGCAGCTCGTCGAGCACGGCCGCGCCGAGCGCGCCGCTGCCGGTGCAGAGATCCACGATCTGCTCGAGCGGCCCGCTCGCGTGCTCGCGCAGCAGGTCCAGGGCGAGCTCCGTCTCCGGACGCGGGATGAACACGCCGGGGCGCACCCGCAGCTCGAGGCGGCGGAACGCCGCGCGGCCGAGGATCAGCTGCAGCGGCTCGCGCGCCTCACGCCGTGCGGTCGCGGCCTCGAGGCGCGCGTCGAAGTCCTCCGGGATCTCATCGAGCAGGACGAGCGGCCGGTCCGTGCGTGCGGCGTGGGCGATCAGCGCCCGGGCGTCGACGCTCGGCGAGGGGACGCCCGCCGCGCCGAGGCGCGCGGTGGTCCCGGCGAGGGCGGCGCGCAGGCGGAGGCGCGTCCGCCCTCCGGGGGTCCCTCCCCCGGGAGCCTCTCCACCCGGTGCCGGGCCGCCGGGGCTCCCGCCGTCGGCCCAGGTCTGCTCGGCACCCTCCGCCGTGCCGTTCATGCCGGGCCCTCCGTGCCCTCGCGGGCCGCCTCGGCCAGCCGGGCCTCGCGCTCGGCGCGGCGGGAGGAGTCGATCAGCTCGCCGAGGTCGCCGGCGAGGACCTGCGCGAGGTTGTTCGCCTTGTAGCCGGTGCGGTGGTCGGCGACCCGCGACTCGGGGAAGTTGTAGGTGCGGATCCGCTCGCTGCGGTCCACGGTGCGCACCTGGGAGCGGCGCGCGGCGGAGGAGGCCGCCTCCTGCTCGGCGCGGCGCGCGTCCAGCAGCCGGGTGCGCAGGATCCGCAGGGCCTGCTCGCGGTTCTGCAGCTGGCTCTTCTGGTCCTGGCAGGAGACCACCAGTCCCGTGGGCACGTGCGTGATCCGCACGGCGGAGTCGGTGGTGTTCACGCTCTGGCCACCGGGGCCGGAGGAGCGGAAGACGTCGATGCGCAGGTTCGCGGGCGCCATCGCCTCGGCCAGCAGCTCGGACTCGTCGGCCTCGTCCGCCTCGGGCAGCACCAGCACGCCGACGGCGGAGGTGTGGATGCGGCCCTGGGACTCGGTGACCGGGACCCGCTGGACGCGGTGCACCCCGGCCTCGTGCTTGAGGTGCGCGTAGACGCCCTCTCCCGGTGCGCCGGCGCCGCGGGCGGCGATCGCGACGGTGACGTCCTTCAGGCCGCCGAGCTCGGTCTCGGAGGAGGTCAGCACCTCGGTGCGCCAGCCGCGGGCCTCCGCGAAGGAGCGATACATCCGCAGCATCTCGGCGGCGAACAGCGCGGACTCCTCGCCGCCCGCGCCCGCCTTGATCTCCAGGATCACGTCGCGGGAGTCGTCGGGGTCGCGGGGGGCGAGCAGGTCCTCGAGGTGCGCGCGCTCGGCCTGGAGGCGCTCGGCGAGCCGTTCGGTCTCGGCGGCGAGCTCCTCGTCGTCCTCCCCCAGCTCGGCGAGCTCACGGGCGGTGGCGAGGTCATCGGCCGTGGAGGACACGCGGCCCGCGGCCTCGAGGATCCCCTCGAGCTCCGCATAGCGTCGGCCGACGCGACGGGCCCGGACCGGGTCGTCGTGCAGCGTCGGGTCCGCCATCGACTCCTGCAGGGAGGCGTGCTCCCGCCGCAGGGTGGCCAGTCGGTCGCCGTCCTCGTGCTCGCTCATCCGTGCTCCTCCCCGGTTCCTGCAGATCCCGCCTGCACGCGACGACGCCGGTGCACGCCCTGGGGCGCGCACCGGCGTCGGAGACCTGCTGTGCGTGGATCAGGCCGCGCAGGCGGCCGTGACCCTCGCCGCTGACACTCCGGTCAGGAGTTCTTCTTGCCGTAGCGGGCCTGGAAGCGGGCGACGCGGCCGCCGGTGTCCAGGATCTTCTGCTTGCCGGTGTAGAAGGGGTGGCACGCGGAGCAGACCTCGGTGCTGATGGCGCCGTCGGTCTTGGTGCTGCGGGTGGTGAACGTGTTTCCGCAGGTGCAGGTCACCTGGGTCTCGACGTATGCGGGGTGGATGTCAGCCTTCATGTCTCTCCTTGCTCGGGGTCGCTGGGTCGGCGCCCGGCGGGCGCCGTGAACCAGAACCGACGTCACAGTCTGCCACGCCGGGGCGGGGCGGGGCGAGGGCTCGCGGTGCGGCGTGCGCAACATCGCAGCAGCCGGGGGGCGGATGCGCCCGTCGGGCGCGGGGCCCCGCCCTGCAGCCCCGCCCGCGGGCGGGTGCAGCCCCGCCCGCGGGGCGCTCAGGTCGACTCGCGCACCACGAGCCGGTAGTCGACCCGGCGGTGGGCCTCCTCGCCCCGCAGCGGCACGGTCCCCTCGAGCATCCCGGCGACCAGCTCGACGGCCTCCCGGGCGACGCGGTCGATGTCCAGGGCGAGCGTGGTCAGCTCCGGGGAGACCAGGGTCGAGATCTCGAGGCCGTCCACCCCGGTCACGCGCACCCGGGAGGGCACCTCGATGCCGGAGCGGCGCAGGGCGCGCAGCATCCGCACGGCGAGCTCGTCGTTGAAGGCGACCAGCGCGTCGGTGCCCCCGGCGAGGAGCTCCGGCAGCGCCTCCTCGTGCCCCTCGTGGGGGTGGACGGTGCGCACGGGCACCTCCCCGCCCGGGGCGAGGCCCGACAGGGCGCCGACGAGGGCGCGGGTGCGCTCGTCGGTCTCCCGCGTGCCGTGATCGAGCACGACGGGGCGCCGCACTCCCCGCTCCCGCAGGTGCTCGGCGAGGTCCGCCATCGCCTCCGTGCGCGGCAGCTCGAGCACGCCGGCCTGGTCGATCTGCTCGGGCGTGCCGTCGACCTGCACGATCGGCATGCCGCCGCCGCGGATCCCGGCGGTCGCCACGCCGTAGCCGACCAGCGCGTCCACGCGACGCGAGAGGTCCGCGGCGACCTTCTCGGGCTGCGGGGCGTCGACCGCCTCGGCCAGGACGACGTTCCAGCCGTGCGGGGCGCAGGCGCGCACCACGGCCGCGCCGAGCTCGGCGTAGTAGGTGTTCGAGAGCCGACCGACGACGAGGCCGAGCGTCGTCGGCCCCTGCTCGACCAGTCCCCGCCCGAAGCGGGAGGGGCGATAGTTCAGCTCCTTCGCGGCGGCGAGCACTCGCTCGCGCGTCTCGCCGCTGATGCCGGGCATGTCGTTCAGCGCCCGCGAGACCGTCTGCCGGGAGACCCCGGCGCGGGCGGCGACGTCGATGATCGTCGCCCGCCTGTCCTGCCTGCTCATCGGGACGGGGAGCGCAGGTCGAGCCAGGCCATCTCCTGGGCGCTGAGCTCGACGCCGAGCCCGAGGGTCGAGGAGCGCATCTCGCCGATGCTGCGCGGCCCGAACAGGGCGAAGGTCGGGAACTGCTGGTGCAGCACGAAGGCGAGCGCGATCGCGGTGGCGGGCACGCCGCGCTCGGCGCCGAGCTCCTCCGCGCGGGCGAGGCGCTCGAAGTTCGCGTCGCTGTAGTAGCAGCGCACGAGCTCGGCGTCCGAGCGGTCCTCGGGGTGGGCGCGGCCGGTGAAGAAGCCCCTGGCCTGGGAGGACCAGGGCAGGAGGGCGATGCCCCGCTCCTCGAGCCAGGCCTTGGAGTCCGGATCGGTGGCGTGCACGCAGCCCGCCCACGGCACGTCCAGCGCCTCGGCGAGGCCGAAGTGGTTCGAGAGGATGGTGAAGCCCGTGCGGCCGTTGGCCTTCGCGTAGGCGTTGGCCTCGTCGACCCGCTCCGGGGTCCAGTTCGAGCCGCCGTAGGCGCGGATCCGGCCCGCGCGCAGGTGCTCGTCCATGACGTCCACGAACTCGCCGACGGGGATGTCGGTGTTGTCGCGGTGCATCATGTACAGGTCCGCGTAGTCGGTGCCCTGCCGCTCGAGGGACTCCTCGAGCTGGCGGGTGAGGGACTCGGGATCGCAGTACGGGGTGTGCGCGCCCTTGGTGATCATCACGACGTCCTCGCGCACGCCGCGATTGCGGACCCACTGCCCCACGAGCTTCTCGATGTACCCACCGCCGTAGATGAAGGCGGTGTCGAAGGTGGTGCCGCCCATCTCGAAGAAGGCGTCGAACATCGCCGAGGCGTGGGCGAGGTTCATCTGGTTGTCGCAGCCCATCACGAGGCGGGAGACCTGCTTGTCCACGCCGGGGATGCTGCCGTAGGCCATCGGGACCCCGGCGCCGGTGGGCACGCTGCCGGCCTGCAGCGGCCGGCCGGTGAGGGTGGGGATGTCGGCGGTGTCGGCCTCGAAGGGGAAGCGCAGGGAGAGCTCCTCGCGCCAGGCGTCCAGGGCCCGTGCCTGGCCGAGGGAGTTCTCGGCGGTGAGCTCGGGGACCTCGGAGCCGTCGCGGGCGGCGAGGGCGAGCGCATCGGCCTCCAGCGCGTAGGCGCAGGCGCGGGGGATCTCGATACGGCGCGGCTCCTCCCCCACCACGTCGAGCTCGATGACCTGCTCATCGCCGAGGCCCCAGGGGTCGGACAGGCGGATCACGCCGCGGGAGCCGGTGATCGTCGCGGACTGCGGATCGGCCAGGCGCACGCCGGTGCGCAGGGAGGCGGTCGCGCCGCCGGGGAAGGTCAGCTGGGCGGTGGCCCATTCGTCGACCCCGGTCTCCCCGATCGTGCCGCGGCCGGTGAGCGAGGACGGCTCGAGGGAGGGACGGCCCGCGGCGGCGCCGGCCACGAAGCGGGCCAGGGACAGCGGGTAGCAGCCCACGTCGAGGATCCCGCCGCCGGCGGTGGCGGTGTCGAAGAGGCGGCCGCTGCGGGAGCCGGTGTCGAAGGCGAAGGAGGCGTCGACGTGGACGAGCTCGCCGATCGCGTCCTCGGCCACGAGCTCGAGGATCCGCACGGTCTGCGGGTGGAAGCGGTACATGTACGCCTCGAGCAGCACCTTCCCGGAGCGGGCGGCGAGGTCCAGCAGCGCCATCGTGGTGCCGGAGTTCGGGGTCAGCGGCTTCTCGACGAGCACGTGCTTGCCGGCCTCGAGGGCGGCGGCGGCGAGACGGGCGTGGCCCGTGTGCACGGTGGAGACGTAGACGGCGTCGACCTCGTCGCTGGCGAGGACCTGCTCGTAGTCGCCCACGAGCGCGGGCCCCTCGAGCGGGAACTCCTCCGCGAAGGCGCGGGCCCGCTCGGGCGAGCTGCTGCCGACGGCGACGAGGACGCCGTGCTCCGAGTCGGGCAGCTGGGAGGCGAAGCGGCGGGCGATCGCCCCGGGGCCGAGGACGGCCCAGCGGAACGGGGTGGAGGAGGTGCTCATGGCTATGTGATCCTTCGAGGAGGGTGGGCGTCGTCGGCCGTGGACGCCCGGCGACGCGACCTGGGCCCGCTCGTCGTGAACGTTCACTTTCCCTTACGGTAGCCGCTCCGACGACCTGTCACAAGCGCTTCCCGGAGCTCGCCGGGATCGGATGCGCCCGTCCCCGCCGGGGCGGCGCGCCCCGGACCGACCGCTCACGCACGGACGGGCCGGGACCGCTGCGCAGGGCAGCGGTCCCGGCCCCGCC